>CAZWUW010000071.1:0-14354 GCA_964636895.1 uncultured Eubacteriales bacterium | reverse complement strand
CTGGGGCCAGGAGGATGGAGAGTTGCGCCGGGATGTATCGGCCAGGAAAATGGCCCGTAATTTTGAGGTGCTTTACCTGGTAGCATTAACAGATTGGTTGATTAACCCGGAGGAGAATGGACTGGAGGAGGGACTGGCGGCGGCAGTTGATTTTTTTCTTAACGGCGCCTACGGCCCGGGAAAATAAAAATGCGGGGTGTAGAGAGTGAACAGGCAGTATTTTTTTGACTGGGTGGGGGCTGTAAATGCTTCAGCCGCGGAGGTTGGCGGTAAAGGGCATAACCTGGCGCGTCTCCATAAGTACGGTTTTCCGGTACCGGTAGGCGGTGTACTGACGGCCCGGGCATACCATGATTTTCTGGACTCCAACGGGTTGACGGAAACAGTTCGGGTAGCCGCCGGGATTCAGGCTGGTGACGTACTGGACCCGGCCAACGAAAAGAAGCTTGCCGAAATCCGGTGCAAAATCAAAGCCGGCGAGGTTCCGGAAACCGTGGCCGGGGAGCTTACCGAACAGCTTACCGCCATGGGACTTCTGGCCAAACCTGTGGCTGTGCGGTCCTCTGCCACGGCGGAGGACTCCGCAACAGCTTCTTTTGCCGGCATACATGACTCTTTTCTTAATGTCACCGGGCCGGAAAATGTTTATAAAGCTGTTAAGGACTGTTACGCTTCGCTCTGGTCGCCAAGGGCAGTGGCCTACCGGCGTAAGCAGGGTCTCAGTGACGATGAGGTGGCGGCGGCCGTGGTGATAATGGAGATGGTCGAAGCCAAAGCAGCCGGGGTTGCTTTTTCCTGTGACCCTCACAGCGGCCGCCAGGATGTGCTGGTCATCAATGCCAATTACGGTTTGGGTGAATCCGTGGTAAGCGGTGCCGTTGAGCCTGATGAGTACCGTCTGAAACCCGGGTTAACAGCCCTGCCGCAAATTACAGATAAAAAGACCGGCCGCAAAGAAGGAATAACCATGCCTCAAAAAGACGGCGGCACGGAATTTGTTAAGCCGGAACCTTACAATGCGGGCCAGGTATTGGAAGACGATGACATTTCACGATTAGGGCTGCTGATTTTGCGGGTTTTCGACGCCCTCGGCCAGGGAGAACAGCACCAGGACATTGAATGGGTCTTTGACGGAAATCGCTTTATCCTTGTGCAGGCCCGACCGGTGACTGTTTTGCCGCGGTACATCTATCCCGAACTGCAAAACCAGCCGGATATTTGGTCCAACGGCAATTTCCGGGATGTGCTGCCCATGGTCCAATCAACTCTGAACTGTAGTATGAGTAGATATGTTTACACTTTTCTGTTTGACCCTTACTTAAAAGCGGCTGGTTACCGGGTGCCTGAAGGCTTGCCGTATCTCAGATTGTTTCATGGCCGGGCCTACCTGAATTTATCGCTTATGCAATGGTGTAATTATGATGCTTGCGGGATAACTCCGCGGCAATATAATACTTCGGTCGGGGGGCACCAGCCGGAAATTGGGGTAAGTGAGAATAGTCCTTACGGAGGACTTAAAGGATTGAAAAGAATATGGCGCATGATGAAGCTGATTTTGGCATGTATGAAGGCCAATAGAAACGCTGGCAGGATATTTGATACAGTGGGCAGGTATACCGCGGGATGGCTCAAAAAAGGGTTTAAAAGCCTCTCCGAAAATGAGTTAATTGATACTTACAACAAAATCTTAAAAGTAGCTAAGGATTTTGCCCAGCAATATATGCTCCTGTCCCTTTGGGCGGACACCACTATGTTGACTGAGCAGATGGAAAAATATTTTCCGGGCAGAGGATCTGGTATAGTCAACGCTTTGTTGGCCGGCGGTTCAGATATAACCAGCGCCCAGCATGGCTACCGTATAGTGGAGTTAGCGGAAATAGTCCGGGGGGATGGCGAGGCCGGGAAGTTTTTGGCCGCCGAACCCTTTAACCCCGTTTTATGGGCAAGGGAAATACCGGAAAGCTCTCCTTTTAAGCAGTCTTTTTACAACTTTTTGGAGGAATACGGCCACCGGGGGGTTTATGAACTGGATATCATCAATCCCCGGTGGCGGGAAGACCATGCTTATCTTCTGGAGATTATCAAGAGCACAATTAATACTGCTGATTCCGGCAAAATCAAAGCCCGGCAAAAAGAAGCGGAAGAAAAGGCCTGGCAGGAAATAAAGCAAAAAGTACCCTGGTATAGACGGGTGCTGATAAAAGATATGGTCAAGAGAGCCCAGAAAGGTGCGGCCCAGCGGGAAATGGCCAAGTCTGTGTATGCAAAGATTATGGAAATTGTCCGTTTGCTGGCGCTGGAGATAGGGAGCCGGTTCGCGGCCAGGGGGATTATTAGGGAACGGGCTGACATATTTCACTGCGCTTCGCCGGAAAACCTATCTATCCTTATCGGTGATTGGGACGGTAAAGGACTGGATATCCTGGTGGCGGAGCGTAAGGTCAGAAAGCAAGAGTTAGAGGCTATGTCGCCCCCTGATGTGATTGTCGGAGAAGTGCCCCAGTATGTCAAGCCTGCTGCACCTGTATCGGGGAATGGGTTGGCAGGCATAGGGGTTGCTGCCGGCAGGGCCGCAGGGACGGCCAGGATAATTTACCACCCCCATGAAGGCAGCAGGCTGCAGGCCGGTGATGTACTGGTGGCTCCGTCCACGGACCCCGGATGGACGCCGCTTTTCCTGAAGGCTTCGGCTATAGTGACGGAGACCGGCGGGGTTTTTTCCCACGGTGCCATTGTGGCCCGGGAGTATGGCATCCCGGCGGTGGTGAACATCCCGGGGGTGCTGAAAATTATTAAAGATGGACAGCAAATCACTGTCGACGGTGACGGGGGGAAGGTATTTTTACAAGCTGATTAACCATTGCCGGGCATGCGTTCAATAAAGCCTTTTTAATCTATTTTTACAAGTAAGAAGGATAATGGGAATTTTTATCGAATAAAGTCTAATATAATAGAAATAAAATGAGAATCACTGCGTTGGCGTGCAGGAATTCCTATCCTATACATCTATGTACCAACCGGTTTAGGGTGAACTGAATGGTGCAGTAGGTGTTTTTTGTTTTTTTTTAAAGGAGATGAACGGTATTAACCCGAATAAGCATGCGATATTGAGAAAACCGTAGTGTCTTGTTAACACGGAGGTAGGTAGTATTGCTGCCAGAAGCTGATATAGTTTATTTCAAGCATGTAATATTGGGTAAAACCAAAAAATTTTTTAAAGACTTATATGCCAAGGGGCCGGATAACCTAAGCATAAAAATCACGGACGACATTATTGTTTTGCAGTTTGCAGGTATTCTTCGGATGGCAGAGTTGGAGTTGGTTAATGGCCAGGCGGAAAGTGCCGAGCTGGTATTAAGTTATCGCAGGGTGCTTTTTCAATCCCAAAAAGATATTTTTATTCAGGAAATCGAAGAAATCATAAACCGGAAAGTTATTGATCTTGTGTTTGAAACAAATATTTTTAATAATTCAGCATGGTGTTTTATTATATTGAACAGACCGGTATAGAAAACATAAAAAATGATCTTGAAAAGGCAAACCTGCCGAAAGGCAGGGACGCAAAGCCTAGGGTCTAAGACAGTATGTGTTTATGCTGTTATGATTGCCGGGCCGCCAAGCGCAAAAATTAGTTTGTTTGCCTGGCAAACAAACTTTTATATTTTTGGGGAAGCAACATTGATTTGTTGATATCCAAAACCGACACCCAGGGTTCCAACCGGTCCTTGTCGGACTGAATGGTGCCTGTGGGTGTTTTTTGCTTTTGTGATATTGGACGATGCTGTTTGGCATCAAAAAGAAAGTTGGGGTGAGCGCATGAAAATATATTTTACCATTCATAACAAACCTCCGTAATTGGGTTTTGTAAAAACAGTTAAAAATAGACTCATTAAAACTCAATAAATTGCAGGAGTGTGATGAAAATGAAAATGACTGTTGCGAAAAAGATCATGGCCGGTTTTGGCGTGCTGCTGGTATTTATTGGTGTTGTCGGGGCCATGAGTCTGAATAAAATGTCATTGATAAATCAAAATGTTGAAGATATATATGAAAAACATGTTATAGGAATAGGTTTGATAAAACAAGCTAATGTAGAACTAATTAAACGGGGCCGGGCCGAGAAAAATATGCTTTTAGCCGAGACTCCGGCGGAAAGGGAAAAACATGCTACGGCAACAGTGAAATTTGCCGCTAGCTTTAACAAAGAACTTAATGCTTTTGGGGCAACTTTGGTTACTGCCGAAGGAAAGGCCAAAGTAAAAGAAATAGGTAATTTATGGCAAAGTCTTGAACCGATTCAGGATAGCATAATTAACTATGCCAACCAGGGCAAGATAGCCGAAGCGGTTGCATCAGCCAAACAGGGAAGAAGTGTTGTTGACCAGATTGAAGAGAGGATAACATTTCTTTCCAACCAAAAAAGTGAACTGGCTCAGGAAGAGTATAGGCAAAGTTCCCTTATTTACAACCAAAGCTGGACTTTGATAATCGGTATAATATTAGTTTCTATATTATTAGGGTTTGGTATCGCCGTTTATATTTCCAGGTTAATTGTAAAACCCGTAAGCGCTTTGGCTGCAGCGGCAGTTAAAATTGCCAACGGTGACTTAACCATAGATGAAGTTAAGATAAAATCCCGGGATGAAATCCGTACTTTGGCTGATTCGTTTAACACGATGGCAAATAATCTGAAAGATATGATTCTGCAAATTAATTCAACCAGTCATTCCGTGTCGGCCACCAGTGAAGAGCTTTCCGCCAATGCCGGGGAGGCAGCCAAAGCCACGCAGCAGGTAGCCAGGGCGATTGAACAGGTGGCTCAGGGTTCAACAGAACAGACAAGAAGTATTACAGATACGGTAGAGGTTGTAGAACAGGTTTCCCAGGCCATTTAACAAATTGCTTCCGGTGCCCAGGACCAGAGCAAAAACGTTATCAATTCAACTGCTATGGTTACTGAAATGACAAATAAAGTAGATATAATGGCCGAGGGCATGGAGACAGTTAGGCAGGTATCCGAACAGAACGGGATTGTTGCCGCAGCAGGTGGACAAGCTGTGGAGAAAACGGTAAAAGGTATGCGCCAGGTTAAAGATGCAGTTTTCGAAACGGCACAAAAAATTCATGAGTTAGGCGAACAGTCCCAGAAAATCGGCGAAATCATTCAGGTTATTGACGATATTGCCGAACAGACAAATCTGCTGGCATTAAACGCGGCCATTGAGGCTGCTCGGGCGGGTGAACACGGCAAAGGGTTTGCTGTAGTAGCCGATGAAGTGCGAAAGCTGGCCGAGCGGTCAGGCAAAGCCACTAAGGAAATAGCCGAACTAATCACCGATATTCAGCGGGGGACCAAGGTAGCGGTGGAATCAATGCAGGTCGGCACCAAAGAAGTGGAAGCGGGGGTGGAGTTAGCTCAGGACGCCGGGCAATCATTGACTGAGATAGTAAATGGGGTAAAGACCGCCGGTGAGCAGGTACATAAGATTATGATTCTGATTAATGAGATTCTGCTAAGCAGCAAAGAAGTTACCGATGCGGTGAACAATGTGGCAGCCATAACTGAGGAGAACACTGCCGCTACCGAGGAGATGTCCGCATCTGCCGAACAGGTCAATGCTTCCATGCAGAATATGGCTTCCATTTCGGAGGAAAACGCTGCTTCAGCCGAAGAGGTGTCTGCATCTACCGAAGAGCTTACCGCCTCAATTGAAGAAATTTCGGCATCGGGCGATCAGTTGGCTAAAATGGCTCAGGAGCTGCAAAATCTTGTTACCCGGTTCAGGGTTTAGGAGGTGTAAGAGGTGAATGAAAATGTTTTAGACGAGAAACAATATGTAATTTTTAAGCTTGGAGTAGAGGTTTTCGGGTTAGATATAAACAAGGTTAAGGAAATCATCGTTTACAGGGAACCGACCCTGATGCCGGGAACTTCAGATTTAATTGAGGGGATTATAAACCTGCGGGGGTATGT
Source organism: uncultured Eubacteriales bacterium (assembly GCA_964636895.1). Taxonomy (GTDB): domain Bacteria; phylum Bacillota; class Thermincolia; order Thermincolales; family CAZWUW01; genus CAZWUW01. The sequence continues at coordinate 8,380 of CAZWUW010000071.1, read as the reverse complement.
AGTTCCGATTTACAGCCTGAGAAAAAAATTCGATTTTGCGGAGATGGATAACACCAGAAGCACACGGATTGTGCTGGTGGAAGTGCGCGACAACATGATAGGGATCATCGTGGACAGTGTTTCCGAGGTATTGATGATTTCAGAAGACAGAGTTGAGAAACCTTCTGCCATAATTGACTCCAGCGTGGCTGTAGACCACATTGCCGGTATAGCCAAAATGGAGGAAGGGATGATTATTATTCTTGATTTGGAAAAGGTGATTAATCACAATATGGCCAGAGCAATGTAACCTAGATTCCCGCCGCCTCGTTATGAGTGGGCGGGAATCTAGGTTATTCCGGTCAACTTAAACACCCCCATAGTGTCCTTTCCTTAATCTACTGACCAGGAGGCCGGGCATGGAACATTTAACGGGCAGTTATTGGTCATAGCGCCTCATTCAGATACCGGAGGATAAAGAGTAAAATTGGTTTGGCAGGACTGTCATCAGGGCGCATCATCGTACCTGTCTACATATAAGTTTCCTGAGGTATCAAGGCTCGCCACGAATATATCTTTAATGTCTGTTATGCCCTGCTTTTTTAATTCACTAAGCAGCCAAGTCAGGCTTATTCCGAATTTAAGAAGGTTTTCCCTGATGACCTCCCCTTCCAGGATAACCTGTACAGGGAGCCCAACATATTGAGTAGGCATGTTCATATCTTTGGGGGTGACCGGCTGATGCTGAGATTTTTTTAGCACTGAGAGGTCACCGTTGGTCTCAAGGATGGCAAACTCCACATCATTCAGATTAAAAGCCCCTTTGAGCCGCAGTTGTTCCATCAGTTCCTTGGTTTTATAGCGCATTTTGGACATGTTTTGCTCCAGAATTTTACCGTTTTTTATTACTACTACCGGGTCGCTGTCAATAAGCTTGCTTAATTTACGGGATTTCAGAGTAATTACTTGCAGCAGCAATGCCAACCCCATCCAGGCAGCCAAACCGATTATTTGTAAAAATAGATCCCTGTTAAAGTCAATGATATCGGCCGCCACAGAACCGACTGTAATACCTATGATGTAATCAAAAAAGGTCAGTTGGCTGACCTGCTGTTTCCCCAGGATGCGGGTAAAAATCAACAGTGTAATGAAAGCTGCCGTTGACCTCCAAATGACATGTATTACTTCGGTCAAGTTAAACACCCCTATAGTAATCCTTTCCTTAAACGAGTGACTTTATACCCTGGTGCCACAGACGATAACATATGTTGAACTGGAAAGGACAGGCGCTTATCAGGCTCGGTCCGCTTTATGGCGCGCCCGGTATGAATTTAACCTTTTTTGTTTTCTTTTTCGTCCATCAGGGGGTTAACCATCTGCCTTATTGCTTATCGACCTGGTCCGTCTGGCCGATAAACCGTTTGCATTTATCCCGGCAAAATTGAAAGCGAGCCCAAGGCTGCAAAGCGCCCTGGGCCTAGTCGTCCTTACTCTGGTACTATCCTTGACAGTTTATGGGGGATGGAACGCCAGGCATCCGGTCATAAACAAATACGACCTGACAGTGAACAAAAAGGCTAACGGGCTGAAGCAATTGCGTATTATCATGGTCTCCGACATTCATCTTGGAGATATAATTCGCCCGGCACGATTAAACCCACTGGTGGAAGCGGTCAACAGGCTGCGGCCTGATTTAGTCCTGTTTGCCGGTGATATTGTGGAGCGGTCTCTTGATGCGGCCGAAGCCAGGGAGTTAGTTAATATTCTAGGCAGGATGAAGGCCAAGTATGGCATTTTTGCCGTAACAGGCAACCATGACCGTCCCAGAGGAGAGGGCAGTAATATAGTTGATCACTTGAAATCGGCGGGTATAACTGTGCTGGAGGATTCATATGAAAAAGTAGGTGGCGGCGCATATATTATCGGTCGGAAAAACGCCGATAGGAGACATCGGGAAGAGTCCGATGAGGCTGCGAAGGCGGATGATGCTGCAGAAGCGGCGGTGGAGGGCCCGGGGCCGGCCGCAGGGGAAAATCCGGGCGGCCGGCCTCCCGAGGAGCGTCGGGATTTGGCAGAACTGCTGCAGGGGGTGGACAGTACACAGCCTTTGATTTTGCTGGACCATCAACCTATTGATTTGGAAAAGGCTCAGAGTAACAAGGTGGATTTGCAGCTCAGCGGGCATACCCATAACGGCCAGGTTTTTCCCATCAGTCTTATTACCGGGCAGATTTATGAAATGGACTGGGGTATGTTGACAAAAGGAGCATATAATATAATTGTTTCCAGCGGATACGGGACCTGGGGGCCGCCTCTGCGTATCGGCAATAATCCGGAGATTGTTGATATTAGTGTGCGGTTTAAGTAACAGGTGTATAATATTGCTTATTGCGGCATAATAAGGAAAATTAAAGGAGGAATATAATATGGGTTTGCTTTCATTTTCCAAATCGAGCAAAGGGCGGCACCGGGATCATCATCATGGCAGCGATTATTACAAAAGGCGTCATAAATCAGGGCTGTTGGGTTCAATTTTGGGTGCTATATTTAAGCGTTATTCCCATTCTCATTCGTCATATTCTCATGCAAAACATCGCCGGCGTCATAAATCATCATGGTCTTAAAGCTGTTTAACAAAGCCAAACTATATGCACCGGGTCAGGAAATTGGCGGGTATACCGTTATAAAAACTATTGGTGAAGGCAGGTACGGTATTTGTTATTTGGTTAGTGCAGGCGGTAAACAGTATATTCTCAAGCAGTTGAAAAGAAATGTTTTTGGCAGAACAGACCCTAAAGCCGGTTTCGAAGAGGAGATTTTAAAGCGCGTTCAGCATCCCTGCCTGCCCGGATTTATAAAAAAAATAGCACAGGTTGACTGTGCCGGCTATCTTTTGGAATTCAAAGCAGGCAAAACCTTTGAAGAAGCCATTTTTGAAGACCAGCGTATTTTTGCCAGAAAAGAAATCTACCATATTGGTGCGCAATTAATAGAGATAATAAAATATCTGCATGGCCGGGGGGTCGTACATAGGGATATAAGAGTGCCCAATACATTGTATCATAACGGTGAGGTTTATTTAATTGATTTCGGTTTAGCCAGGTGGATAAATAATAAAAAGTATACGGTTGATGTCGATTTTTCCTATCTGGGAGACTTCCTGCTGCACCTTTATTACACGTCCTATGAGCTTAACAATAGTAAAAGCAAACCTTGGTACGAAGAATTAGACCTCTTTGCTAAGGAATTGGTATTATTAAAGAGATTACTCGGTCTTGAGGAAGGATATAAAAATATCAGTGTAGTAGAAAGAGATTTCCGCACCTTATTATAACTGTTATTATTTACCTAGCTTTTTCTTCAACTCTTTAAATTTTATAAAAACTCGCGGGTAGCGGTTTTTCAGCATGTTTAAAATCTTTTTTGCCCAGTGGTATTCGTGGGAAAGCAGATAAAACCCGATAATGAGGAAAAGCACCCCCTGCAGCAAAGGCAGGAACAAACCTAAAATCCCCAATATGATAAAGATCCATCCACCTGTCAGAATCAGAAGGTGTTTAAATTTTGTTTTCATTACTATTACTCCCTATTATGCATATTGATTATTATGGTTACTGTTTATGTTACTGATATATGTTACTGTTAATGAAGCCAATGCCAACTTTATAATATTACGCCGCAATATAAAACAAATCCTGCAAAAAAGAAAAGCGGTCAGGAATAAAAAAACAGGCGGACCGAGCCTGTTCAGGCTCGGTCCGTTATTTAGGAAGTTTGGCCCAAAGCAGGCTTGACATTACCAGCTCACAAGTTATATAATGCCTATGATAATGAAGATGAAAAAAATGGGCTTTTTATGTCTATCTTACTTATTGTACATGAAGAGGGTATTCAAGTAGAGTTTGAATGCCCTTTTATATTGTGGCAAATAAAAATAATAAAGGCGGTAGTGAATTGATTAGTACAAGCGGAATTACTTTAAAGTATGGAAAACGGACATTGTTTGAGGATGTGAGCATTAAATTTACTCCCGGCAATTGTTATGGTCTGATTGGGGCCAACGGGGCAGGTAAATCAACTTTTCTGAAAATCCTTTCCGGGGAGGTTGAACCTACAAAAGGGGATGTAATCATTACCCCTGGGGAAAGACTGGCTGTCCTTAAGCAAGACCACTTTGAGTTTGATGAATTTGCAGTCTTAAAAACTGTAATCATGGGGCACAGCCGGCTGTATGAAATCATGGAAGAAAAAGATGCCATTTACGCCAAGACTGATTTCTCTGATGAAGATGGCCTCAAGGCTGCGGAGTTAGAGGCGGAATTTGCTGAAAATAATGGCTGGGAAGCAGAATCTGAAGCCGCTACATTGCTCACGGGGTTAGGGATACCGGTGGAGCTCCATGATAAAAAAATGAAGGAGATCAGCGGCAAAGAAAAGGTCCGGGTTCTTTTGGCCCAAGCCTTATTCGGCAGTCCCGATATTCTGCTGCTGGACGAGCCTACCAACCATCTGGATTTGCAAACCATTAACTGGCTGGAGCATTTTCTGTACAATTATAATAATACCGTCATTGTAATATCCCATGACCGGCACTTTCTGAATAAAGTCTGCACCCACATTGCCGACATTGATTACGGTAAGGTTCAATTATATGTGGGTAATTATGATTTTTGGTATGAGTCCAGCCAGTTGGCTGTTAAATTATTAAGGGACGCTAACAAAAAAACAGAGGAAAAAGCCCAGGAGTTAAAGAAATTTATTGAGCGGTTTAGCTCCAATGCCTCTAAAGCCAAACAGGCTACGTCAAGAAAGAAGCAGTTAGAAAAATTAACCCTGGAAGATATTAAGCCATCTTCAAGAAAATATCCTTTTATTGATTTTAAACCAGACCGGGAAGCCGGCAATAATCTCCTGTCGGTCAGCGCGATTGCTAAATCCATTGCCGGGGAAAAGGTGCTGGATAAAATTACTTTTACCGTTAATAACGGGGACAAAATAGCCCTGGTCGGTCCCAATGAATTGGCTAAAACTACCCTTTTTCAAATTTTAATGGATGAAATTGCCCCTGACAGTGGTCACTATAAATGGGGTGTAACAACTTCCCAAACTTATTTTCCCAAGGACAATTCGGATTATTTTAATGTTGATTTGAACCTGGTGGACTGGCTGCGTCAGTATTCCTCGGATCAGGACGAAACTTTTGTGCGGGGATTTTTGGGCCGCATGTTTTTCTCCGGTGAAGAAGCCTTGAAAAAAGCCAGTGTCATATCCGGTGGCGAAAAGGTGCGCTGCATGCTTTCCCGCATGATGCTTAGCGGCGCTAATGTTCTGCTATTGGATGAACCCACCAACCATCTGGACTTAGAGTCTATTACTGCCTTGAATAACGGACTGATTAATTTTAAAGGGACAATTCTGTTCGTGTCTCATGACCATCAGTTTGTACAAACTATAGCCAACAGGATTATCGAGATTACCCCTAAAGGTTTGATTGATAAGGAAATGACTTATGATGAGTATCTGGAAAATGAGGATATCACCAAGCTGCGGGAAGAACTGTACCTGCCGGGGGATGATTTAAAGTAACGAAACCATAGTTAAGCGGCATATCAGCCTGAACTGTGAACTGCCCCCTGTCTACTAGACAGGGGGCAGTTCACAGTTCAGGCTACCCCTGGCTTTTAAAGTGGGAAAATTGACGAAAGATTTACATAGAACATTAGTTCGAGATATGGTATTATTATGTTGTTGGTAATTTACAGAGGAGCAATGTCATGTTAAATAAAGCCCTGATAACCCTTAAGCAGTATTTTGGTTACAGTTCCTTTAGGGAAGGCCAGGAGCAGATTATCAGCAATATACTGCAGGGCCGCGACACACTTGGCATAATGCCTACAGGTGGGGGGAAGTCCATCTGTTTCCAGCTTCCAGCCCTGTTGTTTCCCGGTATTACCCTGGTTATATCCCCGCTGATTTCACTGATGAAGGATCAGGTTGACACCCTGACCAGCTTAGGCATAACTGCTTCTTTTATTAATAGCTCGCTGAACCAAGGGGAAGTGACAGCCCGGCTCCGTGACGCCGGCGCGGGCAAATACAAAATCCTCTATGTGGCTCCTGAGAGACTGGAGTCAGAGCGTTTCCGGGAGCTTTGCAGTGCTGTTAACATTGCTTTGCTTGCCATTGATGAGGCCCATTGCATTTCCCAGTGGGGTCATGACTTCAGGCCCAGCTACCGCAGTATCGCGCCTTTTATCAAGGGTCTGCCAAAACGGCCGGTGATAACAGCTTTCACCGCCACGGCTACCGAAGAAGTAACCGGCGATATTGTTAATCTTTTGGCTATGAAGAAGGCAGCCACTTTTGTGATGGGTTTCAACAGAAAAAACCTTTCTTTTGATGTAGTTCGAGGTCAAAACAAAAAAGATTTTATCATGGATTTCCTGGCCGCCAATAAAGGCCGGGCAGGTATTATCTACGCCGCTACCAGAAAAGAAGTGGACGGTTTATATAGTCTTTTATCCAAAAAAGGATATATGGTTGGCAAGTACCATGCCGGACTTAATGACCGGGATAGGATGAAGGTTCAGGAAGCCTTTATGTACGACGATGTGCACATTATGGTGGCTACCAACGCTTTTGGCATGGGTATCGATAAATCCAATGTGCGGTACGTTATTCATTACAATATGCCCAAAAATATGGAGGCCTATTATCAGGAGGCCGGTCGGGCAGGGCGGGACGGAGACCCTGGCCGGTGTATTTTGCTGTTTAATGCGCAGGATATTATGCTGCAAAAATTTTTGATTGAGCAAACTGTTACATCACCCGAGAGGCAGGCCAATGAATACAAAAAGCTGCAGACAATGATTGATTACTGCCATACAACGGGTTGTTTGCGAGAATATATTCTGCGCTATTTTGCGGAAGAGAATTGCTTTCAAAACTGTGGCAATTGCAGTAATTGTAATGACGAGAGCGAACTTACCGACATAACTATAGAAGCGCAAAAGATTTTTTCCTGTATCAGACATATGCGGGAGCGGTTTGGGGCCGTACTGGTAGCAGAGGTTTTGAAGGGGTCGCAAAACAAAAAAATTATTCAGTTTGGCTTTAACCGTTTATCAACTTATGGCTTAATGAAGGAATTTACTTTGAAGGAAATTAAGGATATTATCAATGTGCTGATTGCCGAAGGTTACATTGCTTTAACCGAAGGGCAATACCCGCTGGCAAAAATCTGCCCTAAGGCTATACCGGTGCTTAAAGGGGAGTGTAAAGTCTGGCAGAGGATACAGATTAAAAAGGTTAAGCCGGAAAAGGATGAAGCTTTGTTTGAACTGCTCAGAGCTTTGCGAAAAGGGATTTCAGCGGCAGAAAAGGTACCGCCGTATATTGTTTTTTCTGACAGCACTCTGCGGGAAATGTGTGCATTTTTACCGACTGACCGTATGGCGATGCTTGCGATTAAAGGGGTTGGAGAAAGAAAATATGAGCATTACGGCCACCGGTTCATGGAAGTAATCAGCAGATATGTTGAAGAGTAACATTTGCGTTAATTTTAATCGTATAAAAGGCACGCTATGTAGCAGACTTACTAACAGGTGATAAAAAAAGATTAAAAATAATACAGAAATAGCAGGGTTTTCATTTATGTATATACAATTAGTAAAAACATAAATTTTACAGGAAAGGTGATATGATGGAAGACAAACCCGTGCAGTCAAATTTTATCAGAAACATTATTATTGATGACCTGAAGTCAGGCCGGCGCAAGGAAGTCATTACCCGCTTCCCGCCTGAGCCTAATGGATACTTACATATTGGGCATGCCAAATCGATCGTGTTAAACTTTGACCTGGCAGATGAGTTTGGCGGTAAAACCAACCTGCGTTTTGACGATACCAACCCGCTGAAAGAGGATGTAGAGTATGTGGAGTCCATCAAGGAAGACGTGCAATGGCTGGGCTATGAATGGGACGGTCTGTATTTTGCCTCGGACTTTTTTGAGCAGATGTATAACTGGGCGGTAGTGCTGATTAAAAAGGGCAAGGCCTATGTTTGTGATTTATCTGCCGAGGAAATCAGGGCAACCCGGGGGACATTGAAGGAACCGGGACAGGAAAGTCCCTTCCGGAGCAGGTCTGTTGAGGAAAACCTGGATCTTTTTGAGCGGATGCGCAAGGGCGAGTTCAAAGACGGGGAAAAGGTGCTGCGGGCCAAGATTGACATGGCTTCCCCCAACCTGAATATGCGGGATCCGGTAATTTACCGGATTGCCCATGCCACTCACCACAACACCGGGGACAAGTGGTGCATTTATCCCATGTATGACTATGCCCACCCCCTGGAGGACGCCGTGGAAGCGGTGACCTATTCCATCTGCACCCTGGAATTTGAG
>CAZWUW010000070.1:0-14868 GCA_964636895.1 uncultured Eubacteriales bacterium | reverse complement strand
GTTGGCGGCTAACCGGCAAGTTTCCCTTTTCTAACGCGGAAATAAGCCATGAAAACGGTATTTTTCTGGGCGTCAACCTGACTACCAACGGACCCGTTTACCTGGACTTTTATGACCGGCAAAACCTGAAGACCGGCAACGGCTTTATCGGTGCCCAGTCCGGGGCGGGTAATAGCGTAACCCTAAAAATCATTGTCCTGCGCTCCCTGCTGCGCGGTATCAGGCATGTCATCATTAGTCCGGAACCGGAATACCGGGAACTGGTGCAGGAAGTTGGCGGCAGCTATATCCGGATTAAACCCGGCAGCCCCCACCGCCTTAACCCTTGCGACCTGGAAGAAGAGTTTGATGAGGAGAGCAACAGATGGGTGGTACGCATAGACGAAAAAGTATCGGATGTATTAAACCTTATTGGGGTTATGGTAAGCGGCCTGGATCCTGAACAGCGGGCGCTGGTCAGTGAGGCTGTAAAACAGTGTTACCTGAAACGCGGCTTTACTTCCGAACCCAAAAGCCTCTACACCGACGAAACGGAGCTGGACCCGGCTACCGGCGAGTACCGGCATAAACACAATAAAAAGCCAATGCCCACCCTTTCCGAAATTCACACCGAATTATCTGCCCTGCACGACCGGGAACCGGTGCGCTCCCTGCAATTGCTGGTCAACGCCTTACGCCCTTTTATCGGCAGCGGTATTTATGCCCTCTTCGATGGTCAGACCAGCCAGGAATTAAAAAACTTTCGGGATAATCCATTAATTTGCTTTGATGTATCGCAACTGGAAGAAGATGTGCTAAAGCCTATCGGCATGTATTCGGCCCTTTCATGGACCTGGGAAAAATTTTTAAAAAAGAACCCGCAAATCAAAAAGCGGGTGGTAGTTGATGAAGGCTGGGTATTTTTAAAAACAGACCGGCCCGGGGGCCGGTATACGGCCGACTTTTTGGAGACAGTCAGCCGCCGCAACCGCAAATCATCTGGTGGCTTGCTGATTGCCAGCCAGAGCTTTAATGAATTTGTAAGCTGCGCACAGGGAAAAGCAATTCTGAATAACTCCTCAGTCAATATTTTTCTCCGGCAATCGGAAACAGAAATTGATGATGTCGGGCAGGTATTCAAACTTTCCGATGGGGAGCGAAGGTTTGTTGCCAGTTGCAAGCCTGGCGAGTGCCTGATTAAAATGGGCAGCGAGTCGGCGGCGGTTTATGTGATGCCCTTTGAGGATGAGATGCGCCTGATTGAAACCAACTTCTCCATGAAAGGCGGGCCGGCCAATGAAGCTTAGACTCATCTGTGCCGTTATGATAGCAGTTTTTAGCCTGCCGCTATATGCGCGGACTGTTGAGGCTCATCCGGTCTGGCAGGACTCTTACTATTTTGTCAAGCGGACTTATAACCTGGAAAAGAAAACTGTGGATTGGCAAATCATTGAAGAAGGCGGTATCCACTTAGGTCACGAAGAAGGCAACGATGAACGGAACTGGCGGTATACCTTTAAAACCAGGGCCGAGGCGGAAAAAAAGACCCGGGAAATTGACGCCGAAAATGCGCGTATTAATAAAGAAGGCGCTAACCCTCTGGAAAACGCTTTTTTAAACGGGGCCGTTAATTTTGAAACCGCTTATTCCCAGGCCGGGTTAAAAGGGAAACCAGGCACCTTTGAAAAGCTGACCGCCGAACTGATTCAGTCTGTGTCTGATTTTCTAATGAAATTCTTTGGGCTTAATACAATGGAAGAACTGGTATACAACCAAGGGGCTAAAAAAGCTTATATTTACGGTATTTTCCCAAAAGACAAATGGGACGCCAACCAGACCGTCTACCTGAGAATCTATGCCATTGCCTGGTTGATGATGTTTTTGCCACCAATCTGGATATTTATGAAAAAAGCCTTTTCTACCGTAAATCCAGGCCTCAGAAGCAGCCTTAAAGGCGGCCTGCTGACCTATTTTATTTCCATGGCCCTGATGGGAGCCGTTTTTCCTGTCACGCACTTTTTATTTTGGATCAATGATACTATGGTCCGTATATTTTACGACGGAAATATAGTCGGATTTTTTCACGATGCCGTACCGGGAGAAGGTTTTTTGGGGGCGGCCATTGTCCGCCTGGCTTTTTTGTCACTGACCTTGTACTATAATTTCACTTACCGGGTACGGGCTTTTGTACTTAGTCTGCTCCTGGTCATGGCCCCGGTCTTCATATTTTTTGTTAACTTCGAAAAAACCAGGAGCGTAACCGTCACTTTTTGTAAAGAACTCCTTTATAATATATTCGTACAGACTTTTCATGCCATCAGCCTCTATTATTTTGTGATAACCCTGGGGGTAAGCGGTATTTGGGATAAAATCGTGCTGCTAACAGTCTTTATACCCCTTACAGAAATACTGCGGCGGATGATTATGGGGGCCGGCACCATGAGCGGCCACCTAGCGGCACTGGCCGGGATGGCCACGGTCAGTACGGTAGCAAATGTGATTCGGGCGGGTAATACCGCAGCAAGCAAGCACAGTGGTTCAAATAACCTGGGCAACACCGGCTCGGAGCAGGCCGAGCCGGCGGAAGCCGGGCTTAAGGGGTACGGCTTTAAGGCTACAGGGACCGATGCCGGCAGTTCAGGCGTACGAACAACCAGATTGCCGGCGGCGGTATCAGGCACTGCCGACAAAGGGTCATTAACCACCGGCCGCCGTGCCCTCACCGGTGCACTTGTCACCGCCGGCACTGTTGCCGCCACAACGGCCGGTGCTTCTATGGGGCTGCCCTTCGGCCCGGCCGGAGCCATTGCCGGCGCAGGAGCCGGTTACCTGGGTGCTCAAAAGATTCACGAACAGGTTATAGCCCATCGCACCAGGCGCCGGGTATTGAAAGAACCCGAGGTGGAAGCATGACCGGTGGGCTAAAAAGAAACGGTGCTGCCGCCCTGAGAGCGCGGGTCAAGCGGGCGGCCGCAGCGGGTTTGCTTAAAGGCTGCTTTACAGCTCTGGCCTGGCTTGGTCTGCCCGCAATAGGCATTTTGGGATTAGCAGTGCTGACACTTATTTTCTTTTTTGGTTATGCCGGACTTGCCCAAAACCTGACACTTGCCCCGCTGGCTGCAGAAAACTTGCTGAATGATAATTTTAAACCGGTTCAGCTTTCCCCCGCCAACAAAAAACTGATTGCAGCTTATCGGGAAACGGCATTAAACACCGTCCCGGAATCTCTGCTCAAAGACCATTACCGGCAGGAAAGTGCCTACCGGCTAACGTGGGGACTGTTGGCAGCACTGGATACCGTCATTTACCAGTTAGATGAGCGCCGCCAACCGGCAGAGCATGCCCGACGGCTTATGGCTACTGAAAACAGCCAAAGCCTGTTTGAATATAAAGACAGTAAAATAACGGTGATAACTACTTCCGAAACCAGTTCCCTGGATGCCAAAGGAAACTGGCGAACTACCCGAACAACCAAAAGAGATATTAAAAATATTAATCTACTTACCCTGGCCAGAACTTTTGCCGGTGATTTCCACCACCTGTATAAGGAAACCACCACCACTAATACTACGGAATCTAGCGTGGTCGGCTACTATAGCGTGACTACGGTTGTCACTACCAAAGAAAACCTGTCCGGTATTGATACTAATCCCTCTAATATGGAGAAACTCAGACAAATCCTGATTGATAACGACCTGAATGATGAAACCGACCTCGATCTGGTGCTGGCCCTGGCCGATACCTATGACGAAGAAGAAGCCGAGTTGGACGGCACAACCAAAAGCTTTTGGCAGGCGGCTATGGAACAGGCTGATTGGCCAATAATCAGTCAGGCTGCCGACCCAGGCAGCATGGGCCCAGGCAACGTTGATTCTGGCAACGTGGGTCCTGGCGCCCCCGGCGATTTCCCGTACTGGCCAACCCCGGGCAGCCGTGATGTCTCCAGCCCCTTCGGTATGCGTATCCACCCCATCAAAAAAGTCTACCGCATGCACGCCGGTATCGATATAGCCGCCCCCGGCGGGACGGCCATTGTAGCGGTAGCACCGGGCAGGGTGATTGCCAACCGCTACTCAAAAAGCTACGGTTTTCTTATTGTCATTGACCATGGGGATGGCATCAGCACTTCTTATAACCATATGCTGGCCCGGTCTCCCCTGCCCATTGGCAGCGGGGTAGCCGCCGGGCAGGTCATTGGCAAAGTGGGTTCCAGCGGTCTGAGTACAGGCAACCACCTGCATTTTGAACTGCGGGTCGATGGACAGTGCCGGGACCCGCTGGCATATAGTTTTGATATCAGAAATTGAGGTGTTATTTTGCAAAAAAAAATCAATATGCTGGTAGTCATAGCTGTGCTTTTCTGTTTATGGCCCTTCCCGGTAGCGGATGCAGCCGATATGGCAGCAGACACGGCCAATATGCCAGCGATAGTTGCAAAGGACAGGCAGCAGGCTGTAATTGACCCTATTGAACAGGCTTTGGGCGAAGAGCTGCCGTCAGCAAAAAAACTGCCGGCGGCCTTTCAGCAACAAGCCTATCGCGCTTTATCCGCTTTGCGCACTGTGGCACTGGTACTAATTGGCGCAAGCTTTGTTATTTCTCTCGTTAAAACAGCGTTAGGTGCTGTAAGGGGTGACGGTTTTGTCTGGAGCGGCGCCCTGGCCTTAGTGATTTCAGCCCTTTGCTTTGTAGCCGTGCTGCACGCCAAAACAATTTTATACCTGGCGGCGCAGCTTACAACTGATCCATAGATTAAGGAGGCACATCAAATGCAAACTAAGCGTTTATCTGTAACTGTTATGGCCTTACTATATTTGTTGACAATTTCCGCCGGCCCCGCAGTAAGCTCACCGTGAGACTCCCGCTCCCGGAGTTATGTTAACTCCCCTCAGGTGGAGGTAATATTTAAAGGCGCCCCTATTTCCTTCACTTTGCAGCCACAACTTTGCTCCGGCCGGGTATTGGTCCCGGCAAAGGAATTGGCGGCGGTGCTTGACGCAACGACAGCCTGGACACCGACAAGCAAAGAAATCACTGTATTTAAGCCAGGCTACAAATTACAGCTGACACTAAACAGCGACCAGGCTATTGTCAACGGCAAAGCAGTTAAACTGCCGGTAGCCATAAAATCAAAAAACGGTACTGCTATAATACCGGTGAGGTTTTTGGCGGAAAACCTGGGTTATGAAGTTACCTGGCAACAGGAAAAAGTAAATATCCTCCCATGAAAAAAGCATAATTTCCTTAACAAAAATAAAAGTACAACATATGCATATTTTCTCCTTTCTGCGCCATTCACCCATAAATAGCGAATGGCATAGGATAAAGCAAAACCAGAAAGGAGTATGCATAATGAGATACGTTGTACAACCAGGCGATACCCTGTTCTCCCTGGCCAGAAGATTTGGCACTACTGTTGCCGCCATCATGCAGGCCAACCCGCAAATTACTGATCCTAATATTATTTTTGTCGGACAGATTATCACTATTCCAACTGCTGTACCACCTACTCCGCCTCCCGGTACCAGCCGGTATGTAGTGCAACCCGGTGATACTTTAAGCGCCATTGCCCGCCGTTTTGGCATAACCCTGCAGGCACTAAGGAACGCAAACCCGCAAATAACAAACCCGGACCTGATTTTTCCGGGCCAGATTATTTTCATCCCGAGACCTTAGCATAAAAATAACGGCTTGCTCACTGCAGGCCGTTACCCATTTCCTTATGAAAGATTGCTGCTACCTATCGGTCAACAACTCTATCTCTTGCTTTAATCTGATACGGTCCCAGATAATTATCCCCTTATCATTGGCCAGCTCAATCGCCCCGTTTGTAAGGTATGAGGTAGTAATAAACATGCCCACGTCAGCGCCTTTGGTTATTTTAGCCTGCTCTGTTTTTTCAATATCTTCCGCCTTAACCCCCATGGCCGGCCTTAGCACATGAACTAGCACCCTTTCGCCGGCATTAAAAACAATTTCTACAAGTGTACCGTCACCAAGGATGATATCCTCAATTTGATCCTCCGGCTTAGTCAGCAAAGCTTTAATGAATTCGGCAAACTCCAGGTCCTCCAGGATATCTACATCGCCAATATCATCAATAACAGGCTGGCCTAAATTAATCCTTTTTTCCAACCCATGCTTTTTTAAGTCCTGCTCCGTTTTTGCCAGGTAGTTTTCTATTTTTTTGGTCAAAGCCCCAAGAGTATATTGGAAACCCTGCTTCTCCAAGAACAACCGGAAACCTTCCAGGTTCACAAGGTCATTTGTACCTGGTCCGTTTAGTCTGATATAACCATCAATATATTCATTTTCTTCACCGCCATCAAGCCTGCCAAAGAAAATAGAGTAACGCGCCAAAAAATTAACTAAAAGGATTTTTCGCACTTCTTCCCTGATTGCTTTTAGTAATATTATCAGGTCTTCATCATCTTCAAAATCAAATCCAGCTTTTTCTCTCATGATTTGGGCAAAAGGCTTAAAATCATTGTCCAGAAATTCTTCCAGCTTACCCCGCAGCGGAGATTTCCGGCCCTGCAACTCCAGTTTTATTAGTTCTTTGCACTTTTCAAACAAAGAATCTTTAATCAAAATATCCTCAGGCACGATTTCAGCAAACCTGGTTACCAGTTCGTGGCCTTCCCGCTGCAGTTTTTCCACCCTGACCTGACGGCGGGCCGCCAGCTTCCTCCGCACCTCCGCATCAAGCTGTTTGGCCTTTGCACTTACTTTCTCCAAAGCCCGGACTTTGCGTTCATGAATTATTTCCGCCTGCAATGTTTCAAAGCTCCGGACCAACTTATCATACGGCAGTTCAGACTTTAACAAAAGCTGCTTAGCGGCCCCCTCGGTGATATTTATATGGATTTGGCCTTGCCGGTTTAGCCGGACTTGTTCTATATCATTTAAATCAAGCTCCAGCACATGCGCCTGCTTTTTTCCCAAATCGTCCGGCGTAACAAAAACAACATGTTTGGAAAATACATACATGTCGCAATGCTTTCCAAGTTTGTCCGACAAGGGAACAAGCCATTCCATGCCAAAAACACTGGCCTGTGCAGGTCCAAGACGCTTGGCCAGTTCCCCGCTATAATCCCGTAAAAAGCCGGCGAAAAACACCTGCTTTAACACATAAAGAACAACTATAACCACGGAAATCAGTATAACAATTTGCCAGGACGTATCAAGAAAAACTATAACCAGCACGTTTATAACAAGTGCTGCGATTGCCCAGAGAAATGGTTCCAGTCGAATCATTCGTCATATCCCTTCAAGTATAATGAACTTACAATATAATTATTATAACATATATTCCTTTTTTCCGACTGCAGCTTTTTTCGTTAAAAAGTTTTGCCGGCAGGAAATGCCGGCCATGGCAGCGGCAAACAATGAAAAAAGAGGCCGATAACCAGCCCCTTCTTGTTACTCTTCGACAATCGTAACCTTATTCATCTTATCACCCTGGTTAATTTTATCCACTACGTCCATACCTGCTATGACTTTGCCGAAAACCGTATGCATCCCGTCCAGATGCGGCTGAGGCTCATAGCAAATATAAAACTGGCTGCCTCCGGTATTTGGCCCCCGGTGGGCCATGGCCAATGAACCCCGCTCGTGTTTGTTGGCGTTGATTTCACATTTGATAGTATAACCCGGACCGCCGGTGCCGTTACCTTGCGGACAACCGCCCTGAGCCATAAAACCGGCAATAACCCGGTGGAAGCTCAACCCATCGTAAAATCCTTCCTTTGCCAGTTTCTCAAAATTGGCCACCGTATTAGGTGCTTCTTTGTCAAAAAGCTCAATAGTAATATTACCCTTATCCATTTCAAAAATTGCTTTTTTCAACTTGTCTGCCTCCCTTTTTTCTTATACTGCTTATTATAACTACTAATTACGCTGAGCAACAGTCACTTTTGTCATCACGTCACCTATTTCTATCTTTTGCACCACACCCAGCCCCTCAATCACCTGGCCAAATACGGTATAGCCACCGTCTAAGGACGGTTGGGCCTCCAGGGTAATATAAAACTGGCTGCCCCCGGTGTTACTGTTCGTTCCCTGAGTAGCCATGCCTACTGCGCCTTTTTCATGCTTCCTGGCATTTAACTCTTCCTGAATGGTATAACCGGGTCCACCGCTACCGTTCCCATCAGGATCGCCACCTTGGATGACAAAACCCGGCTCCACCCGGTGAAATGTTAACCCATTATAAAACCCCTTATTGGCCAATTTCTCAAAATTAGCTGCAGTATTCGGGGCATCGGCAAAATACAGTTCAAACACAATCTTGCCTTTTTTAGTTTCAATGACGGCCACTTTTTTAACATCAGCTTTTTTATCACCTTTGGGTGTCGCAGCATAATCCTTATTTTCTGCAGACTTAGCCTTATTATCCTCAACTGCCGGTTTATTGTTATCAGCCGGTGCCCTATCCGCCTGCTGCCCCGCATTATTCTGCTGCTGGCCTGCGCACCCGGCCATAATAACAATAGTCAGTGCCATTAACAAATACAATGTTTTTTTCATATCCCCACCCTTTCATTAATTAGGCAGCCAAAGGTTAATTATGTTTACTTATCAAAAAGGCCGCCCTGTTTATGCTGCTTAATGCCTTTGCGCCGGCTGCCGGCTCCTTTGTAAATATCCCGTTTGTTTCCGTCAGTGACCTGGGCCTGACGTTTTTTTTTGGCCTCCAGAGCCGCCATAAGTGCCTCTTTATACTTGTCCGACATAATCTACCTCCATTAATTTGATGTTTTGTACTACCCGGCTTATTTAATCTCTTACGTACTCCCCCACATTATATTCTCTTTTTGCCAGTGAAATCCTGCATGGGATTTTCTTAATCATCTTCATCTTTCTCTTAGTATTATCCCTGTCATCAACCATGCCCAGAAGCGCCTAATAGTATTCCTTATATCGTCTTAACCGGATAAGAAATGTGAAATATGTCATCAGCGCGGGAATACAAGGCTAAAACATAAGCCGGCCAGCAAGGGCAGTGCATCAGTTAACTGCCGTTCACCTGCCATCAAAAATATTCTCCGGTAGTTTCTGAACTTCATGATGTAACACCATGGGATCGGAAATCAGCTTAAATTCCTTATCCTCCGGATAACAGACCGCTATGTGCGGGTTGGCACCTGCAAAAGCTTTAATTGCCTCAAAATCATTCCAGTACGATACCATAAAAAAATGTTCCCATCCGTCCTGGGATTGACTATATATATCTACTCCAAGGTTACCCGGTGTACCTTTTGCCTCCGCAACGCCGGTATCAAAAAGGTATTCCCGAAAAGCTGCAGCTTTTTCAAGGGGCACAATGCCGTGCCAGGTACGAACTATCATTTTAACTCCCCCCATTTACTTTTTTTCACTTCATAAAGAGAATCCAAATACTCATTTCACAGCTATATATACAGCAAAATTATAATACTTCCAAATAACATCAACAGTAGTAAACCCGGCTTCCTTAAGCAATGCAAAATGCTCCATCATTGCAACCGGCCTGTCTTCCTCATGGTACTTCGGAATCCACTTGTTTCCCATTTCTTCTTTTGAGATACTTCTGCACATAAAGCTTTTCCACTGCTCCATATATGATATCAAACTCCTTTGCTTCCTCTTCAAAGTGTAGTTTAATACTCCGCATGTCACCCATTTGTAATACCTCCTGCCTTCTTTTAGATCACGCGCGTATCCTATTGGTAAAATTAATCACCCCCTTGCATATTCCTGCAAAGGGGCAATTTTTGTTGATTCGTGATTTACAGTTGGATATATTCTTTAGGGGCAAAGTTTGTTTCCATAGTCCATGTTGTCGCTGTCCCATTCTTCAGTCTGAAAACCACAAAGACTTTATAGAAGTCCTGTAAAGTGCTGCTCTCCACCCATTCCCGGAGAAACGGCCTTGAGGGATGGGCGCAAATCTCATCCTTTAAATTATTATCATCGACTATCTCCAGTTTCCCACTTACCCGAACCTGAACATTGTTGGTAAAATCATTGAAACAAAGTTCCACATTGGGGTTATTCACAACCTGCCGGTATACATCCTTCATTGTCCCTGAATGAAAAACGATACCGGATTCATCCGCCTTATAAAGCAGCATGCCCCTGACTCTAGGCTGGTCGTCTTCCACGGTAGCTAAATGAATTACCGGATTCCTGTTAATTAGCTCAAGTATCTCCTGACTGGTCATATGACTTCCCCCTTGTTATTAAGATTATATATCAGTATACACAGTTCTGAGATATCTTGCTTGCAAAATAACCTCACTTTGTTCCAATATCCTGCTTACTTTACAGTTCCGCATAGCGTTCAACTATTCATAGTTGCTTTGGTACTCGGAGGGGGTAAGACCCAAGTGTTTTGTAAAACAAGAAGAAAAATGCGAGATGCTGTTAAAGCCGCAGTTTATCGCTACTTCAGTAATGTTCATGTCTCCTGCCCGCAAGAGTTTTCTGGCTTTATCCAAACGCACTCCTATTAAATACTCCATAGGTGCCATGCCGGTTTCCTTTTTGAAAATCCGGGTAAAATGGGATTCGGACATGTTTACTGTCCTTGCCAACTTTTTGACATTCAGCTTTTGTCCGTAGTTTTGATGCATGTATTCGATAATCCGTTCAATTTCAAACCGCTCGGTGATAAAATCCGGGGAAACTTCAATTTTCAACAGACTTCTGATTAACTGATGGGTAATCGCCATAGCGTGAGCCCTCAACACTTGTTCATTCCCCAGAAGCCTGTTCTCATATTCGGCTATGAATTTTTTGAGCAAAAACATGATGTCGTGGGGGACAAGGAACTGGTCCCAGTTATAACGGCCGGGAGGGTTATGACTATAAACAGCGTACTGGTTTTCATATAATTCCCTGGAAATAAATATGGCAATATAGCGGGTAAAGGAATCTGTTGGGTCTTCTTCATGGGGAACCTCCGGCGCCATGGCTGTCACCAGGTAATGTTCGGGTTTAACCTCAATTTCAACCGGGACAATCCTTTGTTCCTTGGAAAAAAATAAAACAAAAGAGTATGCCGGATGTACGTGCTGCGGTCGGATGGCATATTGACAAAAGCCCACACTGGGTATAAAGATGCCAAAGTTATCAGCTACATAACAGTCCACATGCTTGATGTCTTCCTTAGAAATGTCTCCAACCAGTGCCTGGGCTTTTTTGATGTCATCGGTGCGTACAACCATTTGGGTTCACCCCCGCAAATGTCCTGCCAAATCTATGTCATAAATATTTCTGTTATTTATTACTTTTGTCAAGAAGCCACAACCTATTAAATGATTATGGAGATGATACATATAGATATTGCCGGCCTTGACCAGTTTGCTGAGTTCATCTTCCGATTCATATAATTCATCCGTGTATTGCAGTAAAACAGGAATATCCTCATCAATGATAATTTCATAAGAAACGGCATTTTCCAAGCAACACTTAGGCAAAACGGGGTCAAGGGACTTGCAATAAACCTCTTGCACTTTGAAACTTTCGATAATCTTTTTAAATACCCATTCACAATCCTTTTGGTAATTTAGAATAAGATCAAAATTTGCTCTGGCGCAAGGATGAAATAGCCTACTGTCTCCCCATCTTCAATGGTATAATAATCAGCATTTTCAACCATCAGTTCCAGGAATAATTCCTGCGCTTCATAAAGAGAATCCAAATACTCATAGTGCTTGGATTTCACAATAGCTAACTTTTTTAAACTCAAGCATACTGAAATCCTATTTCTTTAATCTTTATAATATGTTTTTTCACGCTACTAGCCTCTTCTAAATCCGCCTTCAGAATGAATAACTTGACCGGTTATCCACTCTGCTTCATCGCCGGCAAGGAAACAAACGATGCGAGCTGCATCTGCGGGCATGCCAATCCGCCCCATAGGAAATAAAGGTAATAAATGTTCTTTAAGCTCTTCTGTCATCCATCCGGTATCTGTTGGTCCGGGGTTTACCGCATTTACTGTAATTCCTTTTGGCGCAACTTCCGCCGCTAATGTGACCGTAAATGCCTCCATAGCTCCCTTGGTTGCTGCATAAGCTATCTCTCCAACCATTGGTCCCAGTGACTGTCCGGAAGTAAGGTTGATAATTCTTCCTTCGGAACGGCCTGTAAATCTGCGTACAAACTCGACACTCAATAAAGAAGCTCCCCTGACATTTACTTTATAATGTTGGTCAAGAATTTCCGCATTTAAGTCTTGAACCCCGGAACTTGTAGAGAAAGTAGCATTGTTTATTAAGATTGAAGGTCTTCCCAAGCTGGCTTCAACTTCATTTAGTATAGCAACAGGCGCACTTTCAACAGACAAATCAACCTCTATTTTTTCACACCTTACACCGAGATCTTTAATTTTCTTCATTAAAATATCCGGTTCATCATTTTCCACTCCCCAAGGCATTTGCTTGTCATAAGCGGTCCAATAAGTAAAAAATATATCCGCCCCTTGTCCGGCCAGGGCGAGACAAATAGCTGCTCCAATGCCTACAAGTCTGGTAGCTCCCGTTACTATTGCTATTCTTCCTGACAGTTTTTTCTCTATCATCTTAGAATCAACTCCCAAAAATATATGCAGACTTTCATATTATTTCTCATCGCCTCCATGCCCTCATCCAGTAGCTTATAAAGCTATCCCGGCAGGATAAGGAGCTGGCAGAAAGCCGGATATTCGCCGGAAAAATAGGAGGTTAGGCAAAAGCAGTCTTTATCTTTTACCTTTATATTTTCTTTTACTGTCCTGCACCTTTTTAATGGCGTCAAGAGACCCCATCATATCGATGATTTTCTGTTTCTCTGCCTGAGCCGCAGACATTTTACTTTTTCGTTCTTCAAAGACCATTTCCCGCTGCAGCTTTTTGTAGTTTTCCAAACGCTCGGCGGATAAAATGCCATCCTTGATGGCCTTTTTTACAGCGCATTTTGGCTCAGACTCATGCCTGCAATCCTTGAAATAACACTGTTCGGCCAACTCCTCAATATCCACAAAAGACCTGGCCAGGTCGGCACCGGCAAGCTGCAGCTCTCTCATGCCCGGGGTGTCTATGACCACTCCACTCCCGTGGGGTAAAATCAGCAACTGCCGGTGAGTAGTGGTATGCCTGCCCTTGTCGTCATCCCTGGTTTCCTTAGTGGCAAGGATTTTTTCACCCATAAGCAGGTTAATCAGTGTGGACTTGCCCACCCCTGATGAACCGATGAAGGCAATAGTCCATCCTTTATTCAAATATTTTTGTATCGCATTGTAACCATCACCGCTCATACTTGAGGTCACAACCACATCAACACCTATAGCAACAGCAGCTATCTCCAAAAGCTTTGCACTTATGTCCTCACACAAATCCGATTTAGTCAGCACAATAACCGGGGTGGCGTTGCTGTCCCAGGCGATGCTGAGATACCGTTCAAGACGCCTCAGGTTGTAGTCATTATTAAGGGACATACAAATAAATACCGTGTCAATATTGGCGGCAATTATCTGGCGTTCACAACCTGCCCCCGCCGCTTTGCGTTCAAAGGAGCTTTTCCGGGTGAGAATATGATGGATTATGGCGTTACCGCTTTTATTTTCAGTCCGGTCAATCAATACCCAGTCGCCCACCACCGGATAACCTGCGGTGCCTGCCGCAGAATAGCTCAGTTTCCCCGAAACCTGGGCCTGAATCTCTCCATCCTGCGCTATTACCTTATATATATCCTTGTGCTGTACGGAAACCCTCGCCAAATAGAGCTTGTCTCCGTACAAAGCGGCTTCCTGAACATATCTTTCGGTTAGTCCTATATCAGATAAATTTATATTACTCATTAATGTTTGTCCTCCCGTTAATTTGATAGTGTGTAACGGGGAGGGCAGACGAGATTTATTCTGCACGCACCTCCCCTTTCACTACTATCTCAGCACTATATTTTTTAAACATAAAAATCATCTCCTTTTCATTGATAGTTAATTATACCATATAGCTTATTATTTTTTCATTCCGGTATTAATAAATATGGCATCCCTCAAAAACTCCGCTGTGCCTGGTTGTTCCTTATCATAGTAAGCAGTAAACCGTTCATCATCCACATACATCTGAGCAACATTGGCATGGCCTTCTTTGGTATAACCCTCGCAATAAAAGCTCAACCATTGACGGTGCAAGTCGGCGGCTTTTTGTGCCAGTTCACCTGCCGGGTTTCCGGTGGCAAAGGCCTCTTTTAATGCAGTCATTACATCGGCGCTTAACTTTTCCACTTCGTCATATTGTTCTTTGGTCATACCTTTAATTTTTTGGTTTGACCTGTCTACCTGTTCGTCCCCGTATTTTGCCCTGATCTCCTGGCCGTATTTTTTTTCATTGTCGTCAATCATTTTTTGTTTAAAACCCTCGAATTTTTCTTTATCAGTCATAGCAATACCCCTTTCCGCATTGGCAATGGTTTTTTCGACATTGGCAATTAATGCATCCAACTGTTCACGTTTTTCGAGCAGCTTTTCATGATGCTCCTGCAGAGCTTTCAGACCGTCAAAGGTCGGTGCAGTCACCATAATTTTTACGCTCTCCAGGCTTACACCCAGTTCTCTGAAGAAAAGAATCTGCTGCAGCCTGTCAACCTCCGAAGGCCCGTAAATACGGTACCCGGAGGAATTGATTCTGGCCGGTTTGAGAATGCCGATTTCATCGTAATACCTAAGGGTTCTGGCACTGACACCGGCCAATTTGGCCAGTTTCTGTACTGTGTACTCCATGTTCCCCACCTCCTGATAACCATACTATAAACCTTTACGTTGCGTCAATGTCAATAAGTAATCGCGTTTTTATTGACACTCTTGAATAATCCCGAGTTTGACACTTAAGCAAAACAAAAATCCTGTAAGGCCTTGAAAAT
>CAZWUW010000069.1:0-16024 GCA_964636895.1 uncultured Eubacteriales bacterium | reverse complement strand
CAATTGTGTTTATCAACAGCAACAAGGGGGTTAAACCTTTTGTAAAGCGATTTGCGGATTTTGGCCTGAGTAGTGTGGGGTTGAACAGTGACTTGAGCGCACCGGAAAGAAAGCGGGTATTGGACCGCTTCAGGTCAGGCCAGGCCCGAATATTGGTTACTACAGATATTTTTGCCCGGGGGATGGACGTAAAAGACAATGATATAGTATTTAACTTTGACTTGCCTGTTGACAGTCAGCATTATATTCACCGGGCCGGTCGCACCGGCCGGGCCGGCAAGGCGGGACTGGCAATCAGCTTTGTAACTGTGGAGCAGAAATTTATTATGGCCAAATATGAGGATCAATTAGGTATTAATATAAGTGAATACGGCATTGCTGCAGACAAAGTGGTTCCGGTAAAGAAAAAGCTGCAGGAAAAAACGATGCGGAAAGGGAACCGGTAAGTGAATAATATTTATGAGTGCAAGCTGTGCGGCAACTGCTGCCGGGCCATTCATTTGGAGGCCCGGATGACGCCGGAATTCCTCAAAGAGGAGTCTGAGTCGGGCAATGAGGATGCCGCGTTTATTTTGAAAAATTGGCAGTATATTGATCTGAAACAGGTGTTTGAGCTGCGGCCGGACCTGGAGTTCTCCGATTTATTCCGCAAGATGGAGGCCGGAGCGTGGTGGCTTTGCACTTTGCTTGACCCGGGGACTAATAAATGCCGGATGCATGGTGGCCGGCCCAATGTTTGCAAGGGTTTTCCCTTCTATGGCCAGATGCCGCATTATTTCACTCCCTATACCTATGCCTGCGGTTATTATCGCGACTGTTTCCCCAAACAGGAGTATGCCGGCCTTACGGCAGATATAATTCTGGTGAGTGATGATAGTGATGAGGAGCAGGTTAGAATCAGAAGAACCGGTTAGCGTATAACGGAACCTGAAGAGGTAACCGGTTAGCGGATAAAGGAGTTGGATGAATGGAAGATATAAAGTTAGACAAGGCCATATTGCATATTTTGGATACTAATCATGGGGCACCGGTACTTTCGGCCCAAGAGCTTGATATTGATAAAGATGTCAGTGATTTTCTGACAAAGCATATTTCTAAAGTGCAAAATGACGGGGATATAAAAAAGGCGTGGTTTAACCCGGACGGAAGTGAAGTTTATGATTTATGCACCCGCTTGTGTCAGGATGAGGCTATGTTTACTGAAGTAAGTATTGAGCTGGCGCAAAGGCTGTTTTCGATTATGCGGGAGAATCCCCTGATTCCATCAGGGGATGTTATTTTTTGTCTCTTTGAAGCTGCCGGGGCTAGGTACTTTGGTTTGCTTAAACTCAATTACCGGAGCAGCTATATTCATTATGTGGCAAACGCCGATGCCGGCAGCATTAACAGGTTGATAAAGCAAAAGACCACCTTGCCGGGGGAAGCACAAAAAGCTGATGAATGTGTGTTTGTTAATCTCGGCGATTTGGGGTTAAGCTTACTGGAAAAACAATATGAGATCTGCGACAAAAAAGAATACTATCTGGCGAAATATTTTCTAAAATGCCGGAGCGAACTGTCCTGTGCTCAGAAGCTAAAAATATTGGATAAAACGGTTGGCAAGATAAGCAGAAAGCATCTGGACAAGGACTTTGACAAGGTAACGAAACTCCGCAGTTGTCTGGCTGAGAGCATGGAAGAGACCAATGAAATAAAGGTTGATCAAGTAGCGGAGCGGGTTTTTGGCGGCAACACGGCCTGCAAAGAGGAATACCTGGTCGAGGTTAAAAAAGCGGGACTGGTTGAAGACACGGTGGTCATTCCGGAGCACAACAATACCGGCAAGAAGTTCAGAACCCAGAGACTAAAGACCGACAGCGGCATTGAGATTAATTTCCCGTCTCATTTTTATGGAGATAAGGAAGTAATGGAATTTATCAATAACCCGGACGGGACTATTTCCATCCTGATTAAGAATGTTAACAAGGTTGCCAATAAGTAGAGGGTGCAAACGCAGCAGAGGTGTAAGCTTTGCTGCGCCGGAGTGCTTAGCATACGGAGCTTTATTCTGGAGCAGACATCGAAAATGTAATCGAGGTGGCCACAGAAAGGGTCATTACCGAGATTATGGATACCGGTACCGAACGACCAATCACTATGAATGACCTTCTTACCGCAGTAGAAGAAACTAGGCCTTCAACCCTAGATTGGCTGAGGACGATAAAAAATTATGTGAAATATGCCAACCAGGCCGGGTTATATGATGATGTGGATAAATTTTTGGCTAAGCACATGGGGATATAGCAGCGGAAAGGAACGGGTAAATGAAAAAAGGCCTGTACGAACAGGTGATTTCCGACGGCATTAATAGTATTTTAGAGCAAAAGGCGGAAGACTTCGCTATTGACAGGGAAAGAATTGCCGAAAAGGAAGCGAACATTATCCTGGCTCAATACATTCGCGAGATTGTGCAAAGCGGTCTGGGGTGTCTGGACGACCTGGACGCCCAGATTAAGGCTGCCAACCGAATCATTGAATATATTGCAGAGGCTTGTCGGGAAGACCTGAAAGACCACAGCGTACATAAATCCGGGGAGCGTCTGCTGGCCTTGGCTGACCTGCCACAGGCCGGCCTGCCGCTCCCAACGCGCCGCCCGTCGCTGCGTCCGGTTACCCCTCTAGCTCAAAGCACACTTTTCACCAATATTGCCCATGAACCAAACCTGATCAGCGAACTTAAAAAGGAAATCGTGACCTGCGACAGCATAGACATGCTGGTTTCCTTTATCAAGTGGAGTGGCATTCGTCTGCTGATGGAGGAACTGGAGACTTTTACGAGGGAAAAGCCATTGCGCATTATTACCACTTCGTATATGGGTGCCTCCGACTACAAAGCCATTGAATATCTGGCCTCCCTGCCGAATACCCAGGTGCGGATTTCCTACGACACTACTAGGACGCGCCTGCACGCCAAGGCGTATATGTTTAGAAGGGAAACGGGTTTTTCCACCGCTTATATCGGCTCCTCCAACCTGTCGAATTCTGCCATTACCAATGGTCTGGAATGGAACATCAAGGTAACGGAAAAGGAATCCCGGGAAATCATGGACAAGTTCGAGGCGACCTTTGAAAGCTACTGGCATGACCGGGAATTTATGCCTTTTACGCCGGCTGATGGTGAAATCCTGAACGAAGCCTTAAAAAAGGAACGGCACAGAGGCAGTAGTAGCTTTGACTTTAACTTTGACCTGCAGCCATATCCCTTCCAAAAAGAAATTCTGGAAAAGCTGCAGCTTGAGCGGGAAATCTTTGGCCGGACCAAAAACCTTCTGGTAGCGGCGACAGGTGTAGGCAAAACGGTTATTTCCGCCTTTGATTATAAGCGGTTTTGTCTGCGAAACAGGGGGAAGGTTAACCGCTTGCTATTCGTGGCCCACCGGGAGGAAATTCTCATACAGAGCCTGGAAACCTTCCGTGGCGTTTTGCGGGACAGGAATTTTGGCGATTTATTTTATGGAGGAAGTCGGCCAGAAAAGACCGATTACCTCTTTATGACCATTCAAACCTTCAATTCCCAGCAGTTTTATAACCAAACCTCCGGTGACCATTATGACTTTATCGTGGTGGACGAGTTTCATCATGCGGCGGCTCCGTCTTATGGACGACTGCTGACCCACTATCAACCGCAAATTCTCCTTGGTCTTACGGCGACCCCGGAGCGGATGGACGGGAAAAATGTACTGGAGCATTTCGATGGCCGGATAGCTTCGGAACTGCGCCTGGCCGAGGCCATTGACCGTAAGCTGTTAAGCCCATTTCAGTATTTTTGCGTGACGGATGAACTGGACCTGAGTCAAATTACTTGGAGCCGGGGCGGTTACGACCGGGAAGAACTATCGAAAATTGTCACCGGCAACACCCGGCGGGCGGATTTGGTAATGGAGAGCTTGCATAAATATGTAACGGATATTGGTGACGTCATTGGCCTGGGGTTTTGTGTGTCCGTAGAGCACGCCGGATTCATGGCCGCGAGCTTTAACCGCCGGGGTATCCCTGCTGTAGCATTGCATGCGGCAAGTAAACCGGAAGAGCGGGCGGGGGCCAAGGCAAGACTCTTGAAGGGCGAGTACAAATTCATTTTTGTCGTGGATCTTTACAATGAAGGGGTGGATATCCCGGAAATCAATACTGTCCTGTTTTTGCGGCCTACCGAAAGCTTAACGGTTTTTCTCCAGCAATTGGGTCGTGGGCTGAGGTTGGCGGAGGGGAAGGATTGTCTGACAGTGCTCGACTTTGTTGGGCAAGCCCACAAAAAATACAATTACTTTGAAAGATTTGCCGCTTTAGGTCGCATCAAAGGCCACGGCCTCAGGGAAGCTATCGAAAACAGTGCCTTTATCCTGCCCAAGAGCTGTCATATTCAGATGGAGCGGGTGGCCAAGCAATATATCCTTGATAATATCAGTGCTTTTGCCAATAATAAGCGTAATATCATCAATAAAATCAGGTTTTTTGAGGGTGAAGCCGGGGAAAAGCTCGATTACCGGAGCTTTCTCCAGTTTTACGGCATCAGTCCGAAAGAGCTTTATAAAACCGGCTGCACTTTTACTCGGTTGAGTGTGGAAGCTGGGGTACGGGAGGAGTTTTGCTGCCCGGACGAAAAAAGCCTCTCCAAGGCGCTCCTGCGGTTAGTGCATATCAACTCGCCCAAATTGCTGAATTTTTGGCTGGAGGTGCTGGAAAATCACCAAGCGGGCGCAAAACCTAAATGGCATCAGGAAGCGTACCGGACGCTGCTGATGCTGCACTATACCCTGTGGCAAAAGGCCCCCGCGGATATGGGCATGGTTGACTTAAAGGATACCCTCGACAGGTTGTATCTGAATCGGGAAATTTTTGATGAGGTCAAGCTCTTGCTGGGGTATAATTATCAGCACATGGATGTGCTACCGGTGCAAGGCATCGGCCACCGATTTCCAATGGAGGTCCACTGCAGTTATAATATGGCCCAAATCTTGGCCGCCGTAGGTGCCTTCACCGAGTCGAATATGCCCGCCTTTAGGGAAGGGGTGCTGCACCTGAAGGAGCAGCAGGCAGACCTGCTATTTATCACCCTTAACAAAGTAGAAAAGCATTATTCCCCTTCCACTATGTATCAGGATTATGCCATCAGTGATGTTTTGTTCCACTGGCAAACCCAGAGCAGGGTCGGGCCGGAGTCAGAAACCTGCCGGAGATACATAGAGCACAAAAAGAGAGGTCAGCAGATTCATCTATTTGTGAGGGAAAACAAGGCTGAGGAAAATGTCACCTCCCCTTTTGTTTACCTGGGTCAGGCCGACTATGTCAGCCATAAAGGTAGCAAGCCAGTGAATATCATCTGGCGCCTGCACTACGAGCTGCCGCCAGGTCTGGCGGCAAAGGCCGAAAAAGCGCTATAGCCACCAGAACAGGAGAGACAAAATGAAGGAAGTTACCGCCGCCATCATCGTGCATAACGATAAAGTCCTTATCGCCCGCCGGGGGGCCGGCCAGAACCAGGAAGGCAAATGGGAGTTTCCGGGCGGCAAAATCGAGGCCGGTGAAACTCCGGAGGCCTGTTTGCTCAGGGAAATCAGGGAGGAACTCGGCGTAGTTATAGAAATCGACGGTTTTTTTGGGGAAAGCCTGTACCGGTACGCAACGGGCGAGATTAAGCTGTTGGCCTACAAAGCCAGGCTGACCGGAGGGGAATTGAAACCCACTGTGCATAGCGAATTGCGCTGGATAACCCCCGCTGAGTTAGATTGCTTTGATTACGCCCCGGCCGACCTGCCATTTGTGGCTAAGCTGAAGGCTGAATGGGTTTATTTCTGATGATTCCTTATGATTGTCTCGATTTGCCCTGATGAAAGGCTGGCGCAACATCCCCAGCAGCACAGCTATTTACATTTCCCCCCAATTATGCTAAAATAAAGACGCAACAGAGGTGTAAGCTCTGTTGCGCTGGGGTGCTTAGGGGTTCATGTCGGTCCTCTTGGTGCTCCTTTTATTTTTGCTTTTTTGCCGGCGGCGGGGTTTGAAGCTAGCCCACAGCTCGTGCATTTTTTGCAAAAACATCAGGGTGCCGTTGAGGACGCTGAGACCCCCGACCAGTAGGGGAATGTACTGTTGGAGTGACTCCAGCAAGTACGCCGGGATGGGAAATAAGTCTGGCATTTGGCTCACCTCCTTTAAAATAGCGTGTTTGCTGCCGACTTTGGCTTGCGGGGCTTGGCCTTTTGGACAACAAAAAACCCGCAAAAGAAATAGCTCAATAAATGAACCTTCCTTTGCGGGATGAACCCGTTAGTATAAACCGCCAAAACCAAATAACTCGGGTCGTGTAGTCGTGTGACCGTCATCGCCGTCCGTTGGCCCGCGCTTCCGCAGAAGTGCAGCGCCGCAGCAAAATATTTTTTCTTACAGGAATATTATACCAGAGACTTATTTTGTTGTCAGTAGTGCGGGGAAACATTTCTAAAAGGGGGATTTTTTTGGGAGGTTTTGCGGGGATTAGCCTTGAAGCAATAAAAACTGCAGAGATATTATATTGACAATCGATGGACAATGACCATATAATGGTGACAATAAAATAAGCGTCAGGGGAGCCGGGAGAGCCCGGCTGAGAGGGTACCCAAAATGTACCGACCCTTAACCTGATCTGGGTAATGCCAGCGTAGGGAACAGCTTGACGGATTTTGTATATCTGTTTAATCAAAAGGGCTGCCTTACGGCAGCCTTATTTTTTGCTTCTAAAAATAAATGTTGTGAAACGGAGGAGAGAAAAATGTTTGATGAGGTTCTGCGCAATGTCAATGAGAGGCAGCCGCTGGTGCACTGTATCACCAATTATGTGACGGTAAACGACTGTGCAAATATCGTTCTTGCCTGCGGCGGCTCCCCTATTATGGCTGATGCTTCAGAAGAGGTGGAAGAAATCGTTGCCCTCTGCACGGCACTGGTCATCAATCTGGGAACCCTTAATGAACCTGTCATTAGGGCGATGATTAAAGCGGGTAAGCAAGCCAATGCCTTAGGGTTGCCCGTGATTCTTGACCCTGTGGGCGTGGGGGCTTCCAAATTGAGAACGGATACCGTTTTTAACTTGCTGCAAGAAGTCGATTTTTCCGTAATTCGAGGCAATATTTCGGAGATCAAGACTATCTATCAGGGCAGCGGCAACACCAGGGGGGTAGATGCCGCTCCTGAGGACCGGCTGGACGGGGAAAATGTCAGGAATATCATCGCAAGTGCTGGGGCGTTGGCGGTAAAGACCGGTGCGGTTATCGCTATTTCCGGAGCAACCGACGTTGTAACTGACGGTCAGCAGACATATATTATTACCAATGGCCACCCGATGATGTCCCGTATTACGGGGACGGGCTGTATGCTGGCTGCAGTCATCGGCGCTTGGTGCGGCGCTAATCCGGGTGAATTGCTGCGTGCCACCGCCGGGGCGGTTTCTGCTCTGGGTCTGTGCGGCGAGGTCGCCTGGAGCAGGCTTGAGCCAACGCAGTCGGGGACTGGCAGTTTTGGCCGGTATCTGATAGACGCCATGAGTAACATGACTGTTGAGGTTTTGCGTGGGGGTGCTAAGCTTGAGCTTGTGTAGTGACGCCTTACTTCTTTACGCCGTTACCGACCGCTCTTGGTTGGGGACTGACACCCTGGAGGATCAGGTGCAGCAAGCCATCTTAGGGGGCGTGACCATGGTCCAGCTTAGGGAGAAAGACCTTGCCACACAGGATTTTATTAAGGTAACAGAGAAGGTAGCGGTTGTCACCGGTGAATTTGGCATTCCTTTGATAATTAATGACAACATCGAAGTTGCCCTGGCACTGGACGCTGCTGGCCTGCATATCGGACAGGGGGATTTCCCGGCCGTGGAGGCCAGAAAAATGTTAGGACCAAATAAAATCCTGGGCGTATCAGTCGGGAATGTTACGCAGGCATTGGCCGCGGAGCGGGCCGGAGCGGACTATATCGGGGTGGGGGCTGTTTTTGCCACTGGTACCAAAGTTGATGCTGACAGCGTTTCTTTGGCGGTCCTGCGGGAGATATGCAGGGAAGTTAGTATTCCCGTTGTTGCTATCGGTGGAATTAATGAAACGAATGCCATGTTGCTGAAAGGATCCGGCATTAAAGGTATTGCCGTGGTATCAGCCATTTTTGCCAAACTGGATATCAGCAAGGCCGCGTCTGAGTTGCTTAGCATGACGAAGGAGATAGTGATATGATAAAGGGTCTGGGGTACAGGGGGGCGATTTTTGATTTGGACGGCACCCTGCTTGATTCTGTCGCTTTATGGCGGGAATTGCCCAATACTTTGCTTAGGAGCCACGGTATCCAGCCGGAAGCCGGGTTGGCGGGGAAACTCGCCAACATGAGCCTGCGGGAAGGAGTCAATTATTTTATTGACAGGTATTGTCTGAGTAACACTGCGGAGTCACTGATGGCCGAATGTCACGAGATTATCGCCGATGCCTATAGATATTCATTGCCCTTGATGCCATACGCCAAAGAGTATCTTCAACTGTTGCACGGCCTACAGGTCAAAATGTGTATTGCCACGGCCTCAGACCTCGCTTTGGCCCACGCCGCCCTTAGCAGGTGCGGAGTGAGGGATTATTTTTCCTTTATCATCACCGAGGAAGCTGTCGGAAAGAGCAAGTGCTATCCGGAAATATACTTGCAGGCGGCCCGGCAGTTAGCTTTACCCGTATCTGATTGTGTCGTTTTGGAGGACGCCCCTCATGCCATTGAAACTGCCGGCAAAGCCGGCTTTGCTGTATATGGCATTGGCGTCACGACTAATTATAAAGAATTGTTGGGAGGTGCAGCCCTTGTATAAAGCGTTGACTGTTGCCGGTGCTGACCCCAGCGGCGGCGCAGGGATTCAGGCGGACTTAAAAACCTTTACTGCGCTTAAAGTTTATGGCATGAGTGTCTTGACTGCCGTAACAGCGCAAAACACCTGTGGGGTTTACGCTGTTTTGAATATCACTGCTGATATGGTGAAAGCGCAGTTGGATGCTGTATTTACCGATATTTTTCCGGATGCTGTAAAAATCGGCATGGTATCCACCGTGTCGATAATTGATGTAATTGCTGAGAAGTTGGAGCTCTATCGCCCGAAAAATGTGGTGCTGGATACCGTCATGGTCTCCACCAGCCGACACAGACTACTGGACCGCGAAGCAGAGCAACATCTTATCGAGAGCCTGCTCCCATTAGCAGATATGATCACGCCAAATATCCCGGAAGCCGAGGTATTATGCGGGTTTTCCATTGCCGGCAAGCCGGAGATGCTTCGGGCAGCTGAACAAATCGCCAAATATTATGCCGGAAGTATTCTGATTAAGGGCGGGCATTTGCAGGACGCCTGTGACGACCTGCTCTATCAGGGAGGCAGCCTGCAATGGTTTACCGGCAATAGAATCAACACCCAAAACACCCACGGTACCGGCTGCACTTTATCCTCAGCCATTGCAGCAGGTTTGGCCATGGGTAAAGACCTGCCTGTCGCCGTTAAAGACGCAAAAGCATATGTGGCCGGGGCACTGGCCCAAAACCTAAACCTGGGCAGGGGGAATGGCCCCATTGACCATTGCTATTTATTGAGGAGTTAAGCCTATTATGCGAGTAAGGGAAATATTCAAGCAACTAAAGTTAAAAGCAAAGAACTTAAAAAGGTACTATATGTAAAGGGTAATCGGGCCCAGTTTAGTGAGGATAACGGCGGTACGGTATCAGCACATGTAATAGAAATTTCTGATACTGCAGTTACAGAGGTATATTCACAGGGTGAAGCTTACGAGGGCAAAGATTTTTTGGATGCTAAGCCTAACCGGGATATTGTTTTGCTAAAAGCGCCGCTGGAAGTGGGTACAAAATGGCAGGATGCCGACAGCAGCAAGGAGATTGTCGCTGTTCAGGATAAGGACGATTTAATTGTCGAAAATTATCTAAATATGTTAATTTTTGACGAACGATTTTTGTTGAAATATAATAGACAAGTTGAGAAAATTGCATTAGAGTTATTTGTTAAATTTGAAAATTGGTGTAATTCCGAAAAGGCAAACCCGCT
Organism: uncultured Eubacteriales bacterium; assembly: GCA_964636895.1. Taxonomy (GTDB): domain Bacteria; phylum Bacillota; class Thermincolia; order Thermincolales; family CAZWUW01; genus CAZWUW01. The sequence goes on along the minus strand of CAZWUW010000069.1, from coordinate 5,937 downwards.
GAAAGGCGGGGGCGCAAAGCCGCGGGTCTAACGCAGGAGCAATCTCTGTCATGACAGCCGGGCCGCCGAAGGATTGAAGTATGAGCAGCTTAGTTAAATACACCTATCCTGGATGCCGGGTAGGTGTTTTTTTATTTTAAAGAACGAGGAGGTATGTTAAATGAGTTCTAGGAATTCAAATGAAAACCTGTTTAAAAAATCAATTGCAGTCATTGTTTTAATTGCATTTATTCTAGCCAGTACTAATATCGTCTATATTCCGCAAGCTTTTGCCGCTGAACCGGAGATTAACAATGACAAAAGGCCGTCCAGCTACGTTTCGGTAAAACCTAAGAGTACTTTTACCAAAAGCAAAAGTTCTTTTTCATTCTTGTCAGCACCGGCGGGCGCCAATTTTCTTATCGTACAGGATCTGCTTCCATGGGGGTTGGATTCTAATGAAGCTGTGTTAAGATCTCTTGGTATTTCTTTTCAAACCATTGAAAGTTCCCAGTTAGCAAACTTTGATTTAATTTCAAATAAAGTAAGAGTTATAATTATTGCCGCCGATCAATATCAATCTACTTATAATAACTTGATGAATAACAAAAATAAACTTGATGAGTTTGTTAAGAATGGCGGAGTATTAATCGTTAACGCAGCTGATAATGGATGGGAATCCGGTGAATGGGGCAATAGACCTTTTATTCCCGGTGGATTGACTCATGTTGATAACCATATAATGAATGTCTATATTGAGAATCCTGTTTCCGAAATTGTTCAAAACGTTGATGCTTCCGATATTTACTGGACTTATACGAGTTTTGGTTATTTTTCCAATCTGCCTCCCGGTACAAACACTATTATTTCAAACGACGGTTTTCCTGCTTATGTGGAATATAATTATGGCAAAGGTACTGTCCTTGCTACCATGATAACACTTGAATGGGGATATCCTCGAAGTTCTTCCACGGCGAACCTGATGTTTAACCATTTTTCTTATGCCAATAGTTTGGTTAATACCCCTGAAGTATATATCACCGAGCCGCGGGATATGACCACCGTCAGCGGAAAGGTAAATATTACAGCCAATAGCGTCAATACAGATAATATTTCGCTGACAATTACCGACAACATAACCGGGACCGTGGTTTTTCAGAACACGGTATCCGGTAAAACGGAAAGCTTCTGGCTATGGGACAGCTCTGCTGTGATTGACGGCCAATATCTGGTCAAAGTGCTGGGAACAAACAGCACCGGCCGAACTGCCGAAGACCAGGTCCTGATAGAGGTACAGAACGGGATACCCGGGATGGGGGCAAGCCCTTACCAGGCTCTGAATAACTCAGGATTAAATGCCCGGCAATCCGTTACCGTTAACTACAACGGAAACCTCCTGCTGCAGAGCAACGATGTGGTCTTTCCCGGCAGACCTGTTCCACTGGCAATTTCCAGGTACTATAACAGCATGCAGGGCCTTAAAAGTGAACTGGGTACCGGCTGGCGCTTCGGGATCCCATACCTGACACCAAAAAAAGACGGGACTGTCCTGTACACCAATGAAACCGGCAAAATCTTTGAGTTTATCCCCGACGCGGCCGGTAATTACCCGACCCCGCCCGGCATCAGGCTTAAGCTTGCCAGGGAGCCTGCCGGGACTTACCTGCTGGAACACCCGGCAACTCACCTTGCCTGGCGGTTTGCCGCCAACGGCTTGTTAAAAACCTTGACGGACCGCAACGGCAACAAAATACAGTACAGTTACAACGGCACAAAAATTGCCAGGATTACCGACAGTTTTAACAGGGCCATCACCTTTGGTTATGATCAGAGCGGCAGGGTAACCCAGGTTACCGACTATGCCGGCCGTACGGTGACATATTCATATACCGGTGAATTTCTCGGCCGGGTTAATCTTCCCGGCGGGATGACCGACAGGTATTCCTACGACCCTGCGGGCCGGTTGAATATTGCTTTTGACAGCAACGGCAATTACGGGGACGTTTTATATGATCCTGCAGGCCGGGTGCTGGCGCTGACAGACACCGTTGGGCAATCGGTCTACTATTCGTATGCACCAAACCAACTCATAAGGACAAATATGGCCGGGAAAACCCAGGCTATTACATATGACCAATCCGGTCAGGTCACCTCTATTACCGATGAAAACGGCAATCAAACCCTTTATGAATATGACGCTAGGGGAAATCTTATCTCCTCCACCGGTCCGGACGGTAAAGTTACCGGCTATAAGTACGATGCCGGGGACAACTTAATCGAGAAAAAAGATCCCGCCGGCAATATAACATTATATTCCTACGACGGATCTGATAACCTGAGAGAGATTAAGGATCCGGCAGGCAATACCATAACTCACGGTTACGACGGCAGGAACAACAGGATCAGGGAGACCTATAACACCCTCCTGCCTGGCACCGGGTATTCCCTGGATTACACATATGATGAGCGGGGCAACCTGATCAAAGTAAAAGATGCCAAAGGGGAAACCACGTATGTCTATGATAGCTTTGGCAATGTAATCAAGCTGACTGACCCCTTAAAAAATGAGTCCGTATTTACTTACGACAATCTCGGGCGGTTAGTCATGTCTACGGACCCGCGCAAGGTTGTAAAGACATTCAAGTATGATGCGGCCGGCCGGCTGCTGGAGGAAAAAACCCTTGAAAACAACGCAGAAGTGGCAAAAAGGGTTTTCGAATATGACAGGACCGGCAACCTGATTAAATTCATCGATGCCAACAATAATTCAACAACATATGTTTATGACCCCATGGGCCGCCTTGCGCAGGTCACCGATGCCAAAGGAAACTCCACCGGTTACACATATAATGAACTGGGCCGGCTGGTAACAACAGTCGGTTCCGGTGGCCAAAAGAACGAACTTGTTTACGATGACGCCGGCAGGGTAACCCAGGTTATTGACCCGGAAGGCAACCGGACAAGCTTGGAATATGATGCGCGGGGCAACATCATCAAAGAGACGGATAGTAATGGCAATTCAACGGCTTATACTTATGATGCTGCCAACAACCTGGTGGCCAGGACGGACGGTAACGGCGGACAAACCACATTAGCTTACGACAAAGCAGGAAACCTCACCGGGATAACAGACCCGGCCGGGAACACCACAACCTTCGGTAGCGACATCCTGGGACGCAAATTATGGGAAACAGACCCGCTGGGCAACAGAACCGGTTACCGGTATGACGGAAACGGCAACCTTATAAATGCAATTGACTCCCTAGGTAATATAACTAAGTATGATTACAATAGTAAAAACGAGCAGATATCCGAAACAGATGCCTTAGGTAGTACCACATTTTATACATATGATAAGGTTGGCAACCTTGCATCTATTACTGATGCAAAAAAACAAACCATCACTTTCAACTATGACGCAGAAGGCAGAGTTATCAAAGAAGTTGATGCATATGGCAGAGAGAGGAAGGCTACATACGACCCGGAGGGTAACCTGCTTACTATTTCTGATAAAGCCAGAAACACGACTAATTACAGCTATGATCAACTCGGGCAAATGCTCAGTGTTACTGATCCGGCCGGTAACTCTACAAAGTTTGAATATGACTCCGAAGGTAACATGATAAAGGATACAGACCGGTTAGGTTATTCCACCACCTTCACTTATGACAAAAACGGCAATATGACCGGTGAAACCGACCCCCTTGGCTTTACCAGCCACTATAAATATGACCCGCAGGGTAATGTCATCGAGTTTATAGATTCACTCGGAGGTTCATCGAAATTTGTTTATGACCCTGTCGGTAACTTAATTAAAGAGACTGATAATCTAGGTAACGTTTATAAATACGAATATGATGGAAACGGCAACCTGATCAAAGAATTCGATGCTAAAGGGAATTCTTTTGAATACAGGTACGATGGCAATGGTCAGGTGCTTGATGAAAAAGACCCCCTCGGTAATCATACTACCTATAGTTATGATAAAGTTGGAAATATTTCAGTAGTTACCGACTCCCTGGGTTTTTCCACCACATATACCTACGATGCCGCCGGTAAACTTACCCGGGAGAAAGACCCCCTCGGTAATCTTAAAAAATACGGGTACGATGAAATCGGGAACCAGATAAGTTTTACTGATGCCAATGGCCATACTATCAACTATACTTATGACGCGCAAGGCAATATCACTTCCATTACCGACCCGTTAGGCAACACTTTAAAATACAACTATAATGATAATGACCTGATATCCAGCGTATATGATGCTAACGGAAACAAGACCAGTTACGAATGGGATTTTAATGGCAACTTAACCGGTGAAACAAATCCTCTGGGTAATCAAATTATTTATAAATACAACAGTGAAGGGGATATTGTAGCAGTAACTGACCATGGCGGTCATACAACATCATATGCTTATGATGGAAATGGCAATTTACTTACTGTAACTGATGCGGCGGGTAATACCACTTCATATACCTATGATTCCGAAGGGGATATAACCGCAATTAGAGATCCACAGGGGGGTGTCACTCAATACAACTATAATAAAAACGGAGACTTAATTGAGATAATTGACCCTCTGCAAAACAAAACGACCTTTGGATATGATGAAAACGGGAATTTGGTAAGTGAGACAAATCCCATGGGACAGACGACCTTCTATAACTATGATGCCAATGACCAGCTCGCCCAGGTAACTGATTCAATGGGAAATTCAATCAAATATGAATATGATGCAGTCGGAAACTTAACCGGTACCATTGATTCCACCGAGAATGTAACAAAATACGAATATAACGCCAACGGTGAATTAATCAGCGAAACCGACCCTCTTGGCAATGTTACCAGATATGATTATGACCCGGCAGGCAATATAATTTCGGTAGCTTATAACGGACAAACTACCAATTATACATATGATGAAAACAATAACGTGGTGGAAACAGTTTTACCTGACGGACAGAAAATCAGTTATGTATACGACACCGGTGGCAACATAACCAGTGTCACCAATGCAGCCAGTACTACGACGTATGAGTACGATGCGGCTAATCAGGTTGTAAAGACTGTAGATACATCCGGAAATATTATTGAATATCGTTATGACGCATCAGGAAATATAATTGGTGAAAAAGTTAACGGTGAGGAAAAGAAATACCGGTACGATAATAACGGGCGAATACTATTTTTTACTGATGCTGCGGGTAATACCATCAACTTCAGTTACAGCGCTGCCGGTAATTTAAGTGAAATTCACTATCCTAACGGCAACCTGACCACTTATGAATATGATTCCGCAAAGCGCCTGACAAAAATGTTAACAGTTAATGGGACGGGGACAGTTCTGGTATCAAGCGAATATACTTACGATGCATCAGGCAACCGTATTAAGACGGTCGAGTCCAACGAGGGCTGGTCTTTTGTTTACGACAAAGCCGGCCGCATGACCGGCTATCTTATCCCGGACGGCAGGTTTGTGGAATATGTTTACGACGCCAAGGGGAACCGGTTGAGCCAGGCCGTTACCTTCAGCGCCCAGGGGACCAATCCCGGCCTCAAGCTGGGGATCGAGGAAATAATCGACATAGTGTTGACCAAGTTGGAAATAAAAGATGACAGTGAACAACCTGTGCTTGACAGCGATGAGGGTAAAGATGCTGATGATCTAAAAAAAGATAAAGACGAAGCTAAGGATACCGGAAAAGATAAAGATAAGGAGAGAGGTAAAGGAAAGGACAAAGAAAGAGGCGAAGACAGAGAAAAGGATAAGAAAGAAGGCAAGATTGAAGCAGACAGGAAAAAAATGACGATTGTAACCCTTGACCACCAAGAGGGGGAGGGAGAAAAGGACGACGGCGATAAAAAAGAAGAAAAGGATGATGAAAAAGACAAGGAGGAAGACGAAGATAAAGACGAAGACGAAGATGATGACAAAGATAAAGAAAAAGACAA
>CAZWUW010000068.1:0-16148 GCA_964636895.1 uncultured Eubacteriales bacterium | reverse complement strand
CGTTGGCCACGGCAAAATTAATGTCCGCTACATCTTTATCCGTAATAGCCGGCAGGTTAACGGCTACCCCGGGTATATTGACATTTTTACGACTGCCGATTTTACCACCGTTGATAATAATACAATGGATTTCCGTGCCGGAAACGGAAACCACCTGCAGTTCCACCATCCCGTCAGCCATCAGAATCCTGTGCCCAGGTGCCACGTCTTCCGGCAACTTCTTATAACTGACAGAAAACCGTTGGGCATCCCCTTCAATTGCTTCCGTAGTCAGTATCGTCGCCGCGCCGGTAACCAGTTCGATTTTATCGCCCTTAATTACCCCGGTACGGATTTCCGGACCCTTGGTATCCAGCAGTGTCCCTACTATTTTACCTACCTCGGTGGCGGCTTGCCGTACGGCTGCCAAACGCCGGGCATGCTCCTCATGGGTGCCATGGGAAAAGTTTAACCGGGCGACATTCATCCCCCGGAGGATAATTTCCTTTAAAATCTCTGTGGTTTCGCTTGCCGGCCCCACAGTACAGACGATTTTAGTGCGGCGCATAAGAGCCTCCTTCATATGGATAAAATGTTAGCCAATTCATATACCGATCTGTCGATGGTTTTTTGCTGACTCAGTGCAAAATCAATATCAAAAGCCGCCGTTTTGCCGGCCACCATGCCGATCATCTTTTTATCCGCGCCGGTTAGCAGCAGGTCGACAGCCATAGCGCCCATGCGGCTGGCCATAGTCCGGTCAAAGGCCGTGGGCATCCCACCCCGCTGGATATGTCCTAGTATTGTCACCTTGGTATCCAGGCCGGTTTTTTCTTTAATCTCTTTACCCAGTTCAATACCGCTGGCTGCGCCCTCGGCCACAATAATTATACTATGTAGTTTACCCCGTTGGGTTCCCCGTTGCAGTTTTTCTGCAATTTCGTCGATGCTGAATGGAATTTCGGGAATCAAAATCGACTCTGCACCGCCGGCCAGTCCTGCCTCCAAGGCAATAAATCCGGAGTGGCGGCCCATCACTTCCACTACATATGTTCGTTCATGGGAAGTGGCCGTATCCCTAATTTTGTTGACGGCATCGATGACATTGTTCACTGCAGTATCAAAACCAATAGAGTAATCGGTACAGGGGATATCGTTATCAATGGTACCGGGAATACCTGCCACCCGGACACCGAACTCTTTGCTCAGGCAGTTGGCACCCCGGAAGGAGCCATCCCCACCAATGATTACCAACCCTTCTATGCCGTGCTGGCGGATTTTTTCTACCGCCAGCAGGCGCCCAGCCGGTGTCCGAAAACGCTCGGAACGGGCTGTCCGTAAGACAGTACCGCCCCGGTGAATAATATCGCCCACAGAACTCAAGTTCATTTCCCTGAATTCCCCGTTAATCAAGCCGGAATAACCCCGTTGGATGCCGATTACTTCCAACCCGTGGTAGATGGCCTTCCGTACTACCGCCCGGATAGCTGAGTTCATCCCCGGGGCGTCACCGCCGCTGGTAAGAATGCCAATCCTCTTCAAGCCGCGAGCCTCCTTAATCATTTAGGCCTATACCGCTATATTACCCGGATACGTAATGCCCTATGCCCCGAAACTTGGCATATCTGTTGGCCAGCAGCGTTTCCACCGGCAGCTTCCGGCAGGCAGCTAATGACTTCTGTAAACATTTATCGATATTTTTATATAATTCTTTAACATCTTTCTGGGCACCGCCCAACGGCTCAGGAATAACCTCGTCAATAACCTGGAGTTGCACAAGGTCATTTGACGTCATTTTCAAAGCTTCCGCCGCTTCAGCAGCCCGGGAGGTGTCTTTCCAAAGAATGGAAGCATAAGTTTCCGGAGTACTGATGGAATAAACTGCGTGCTCCAGCATCATGACATAATCTCCAACAGCAATAGCGAGAGCACCCCCACTGCCTCCTTCGCCAATAATGGTGGCAATAATCGGTACCCGTAGGTTAATCATGCGGAAAAGATTTTGAGCAATGGCCTCTGCCTGACCCCGCTCTTCAGCCCCGATGCCGCAATAAGCTCCCGGGGTATCTACAAAAGTAAGTACCGGGCGGTTGAACTTTGCGGCTTGTTCCATTAACCGCAACGCCTTGCGGTAGCCTTCGGGGTGAGCATAACCAAAATTCCGGGCAATATTTTCCTTGGTGTCTTTTCCTTTCACATGACCGATAACAGTCACGGGCTGGCCGTGAAAGCGAGCAATACCGCCTATCACCGCCGGGTCGTCACCAAAATGCCGGTCTCCATGCATTTCAACAAAATCGGCAAAAAGGTTTTTTATGTAATCAACGGTTGTTGGTCGCTCCGGATGACGGGCAATCTGTACCTGCTGCCAGGCTGTCAAAGTCCCGTAAATAGTCTTTTTCAGGTCTGTAGCCTTGCTTTCCAAGGTCTGAATCTCATCAGACAGGTCAATACCTTTGTCTTCGCTAAATTTCCGCAGCTCTTCAATTTTGGCAGCCAATTCGATTAGCGGTTTTTCAAAATCCAGTAACCCGTTAGACACCGGTTTCACCTCCCGCATTATGGAGGCTCAGGATTTTGCCCAGAGTCGGACGTAAGTCCGGCCGCCGGATAACCATATCCACGAAACCGTGACGCAATAAAAATTCCGCGGTCTGAAAACCTGCCGGCAACTTTTGTTTTATGGTCTGTTCAATTACCCGCGGACCGGTAAAACCGATAAGCGCCCCCGGTTCGGCAATAATAATGTCCCCTAAAGAAGCAAAACTGGCAGTTACCCCACCGGTAGTGGGATCCGTCAGTACTGTAACATACAACAGCCCGGCTTCATCCAGCCGGGTTAAAGCCGCACTTGTTTTAGCCATCTGCATCAGGGAAATGATCCCCTCCTGCATCCGCGCTCCACCGGAAGCCGCAAAAACAATCAACGGCAGCCGCTTTTGGACGGCGTGCTCAATAGCCCGGGTAATTTTCTCGCCTACCACCGAACCCATGCTGCCCATTATAAAATGGGTATCCATCACGGCAATAACCGTCGGGTTACCTTCTATCATGCCCGCACCAGTTATAACGGCTTCTTTCAGGCCGGTTGCTTCCTGCGTGGCGGCAACCTTCTCCGCATAACCGGCAGCATTTAGAGGATTAGCCGATGTCAACCCGGCATCCATTTCCTGAAAACTCCCGTCATCAACGATCATATTAATCCGCTCTCTAGCCGGTACACGAAAATGATAGCCGCACTTATCACACAGCTTGCCTTTTTTTTCTAATTCTTTGGTAAATATTATTTCATTACAATTAGGACATTTTTGGATCAAGCCCTCAGGAATATCTTTTTTGGTTGTGTCGGCATGGACTGTAACATACTTAGGCTTGCGGAACAAATCTTTAAGCATAACGGGTTATCACCTCTACTCTACTCTCCACCCCGGCCCTGTCCCGGCCAATTATTATTATTTTTTTTTATGAAAACAGTTCAGCGGACAGAACTGTTCAAAACCTCCATAGCCTCATCTACCTCCGATTCAGGCACTAAAATCTCCACAGCGCCTGCATCACCTACATGTGGTACGCCGATTACCCGCAGTTGAACCAATACTCCCTCATTGCTTAAAACATTTTTAAGATTTTCAGCGGCGATACGGTTCGGTGCAATGTAAACAACTGTCCACATGTTTTAAAGCCTCCTCACCAAAATACAAAAATAACATTAATGGTAATCTGATACAATAGTCTTTTCGACTAGTATTGGCTTTATTCCTCTATTCTTAAACAAAAATTTAATCCAGAGCGGGGCCCTGGATTTATAACTGACAAACTATATACCGGACTCAGTCTGGCCATGTTTGGTAGATATCTGAGCCCTGCCCCGGATCTTTATAGCTGAAGTGTGCTCGGTAAACTGCGCAATCATTACTTCTCCCTTATCCAGTTTCTCCGTATGGTGAAACTTGGTATCCTGACCTCTGGTCAGCCCAATAATATTAACGCCATTCTCCAGTGCCTTAATCACAATATACTCGCCGGTAATCTCTTCCCGCAAAAAACTTCACCTCAACTTTCCCTGCTGCACGCTTAAAAAGAGTGCAAAAGTAAGCATATCATACCACAAGTACCTTTTTTTTGCAATGATATGACCGTCACTTTATGTCACATCAACCTGCTATGCCACAGGTACTTATCACAGCTGCTTGACAAACACGGCCCCGGCACCCAGCACTTCCTCAGCTTTGGCAGTAATTTCGGTATTCAGGTCAACCCACAGGTCACGATTAGTCTGCAGCATTTTCTTTTTACCCTCAAAATACAGATAAACCGGCGAAGGCCCCCTGTATTGAACCAGCACCTGTTTGAGCCGGTTTAGCAGTTCACTGTCTTCCATATCCGGCAGTTTAAGATACAGTGAAGGCACCAGCTGGTCTTCCAGGCAAGCAATCTCGTCAGCAATGACTTTAACCGTTTCTTCCTGGTGATTAAGCCGCCCCTTCACAAGCAGCACCGCATCGTCTTTAATCAATGATCGACAGCGGGCATATACCCGCGGAAACAAGACCACTTCCACCAAGCCTATGACGTCTTCCAAAGTCAAAAAAGCCATTAGCTCGCCTCTTCTGGTGCTAATCTGCTTACATGCCGCCACCAAGCCACCCACCACCACCCGGGAGTCATCCGGCAGTTCGCCCAACCGGTCTAGGGTGGCGGAAATACGCCCGGCCAATACATCTCTCACCTCCATCAATGGGTGGCCACTGATGTAAAGACCGAGCACTTCTTTTTCCATAGCCAGCAATTCTTTTTGCGGATACTCGGCAACTTCCGGTAATACCAGTTCGTTTTTAAAAGCCCGCTCCCCAGTACCCATATCATTACCAAGGTCAAATAAGGAAATCTGACCCCGGGCCATTTCCCGCTGTCTTTTTTGGGCCATATCCATGCATTGATCCAGCACGACCATTAACCGGGAACGACCGGCCCCCCAGGAATCAAAAGCCCCGGCTTTGATCAGACTTTCCACCACCCGCTTGGTTACTGAGCGGTGGTCAATACCTTCGCAGAAATCCTGAAAATCAATAAAACCCTTATCACTTCTGACCGTAATAATATTCTCTATCGCATTACGGCCAGCATTTTTAACTGCAGCCAGTCCAAAACGGATTTTATCACCCACTACGGTAAAATTGACCCGGCTTTCATTAATATCCGGCGGCAGAACCTCAATCCCCATGTGGCGGCATTCTTCAATATAGCCTGCAATTTTATCACTGGCACCCATAATGCTGGTCAAAAGAGCCGCCATAAAAGCCACCGGATAGTTGGCTTTTAGATAAGCGGTCTGGTAAGCCACCAGAGCGTAAGCAGTACTGTGACTCTTATTAAAACCGTAACCGGCAAAGTACTCCATCAGGTCAAAAATTTGCCCGGCCACATCAGGTGCAATCCCGTTATCCTGTGCCCCCGATAGGAATTTATCCCGGTGTTTGGCCATTTCCTGCAGCTTTTTCTTGCCCATGCAGCGGCGCAGCTCATCGGCTTCACCCAGCGTATAATTAGCCAAAACATTGGCAATACGCATAACCTGTTCCTGATAAAGGATAACCCCGTATGTCTCTTTGAGGATTGGTGCCAGCGCCGGGTGCAGGTACTTGATGGGACTCTGGCCATGCTTGCGGCGGATAAAGTCTTCCACCATGCCGCTGCCCAGCGGCCCGGGCCGGTAAAGAGCAACCAGGGCAATAATATCTTCAAATGCTTCCGGTCTAAGCTCCTTTAAAATATTCCGCATACCGGAACTCTCTAATTGAAAAACCCCGACCGCCTCCCCCCGGCCAAGCATAGCAAAAGTAGCCGGGTCATCCAGGGGGATTTGATTGATGTCAATGACCGCGCCGGTGGTATTGCTGATTATGTTTAGGGCATCGCCGATCACCGTAAGTGTCCTAAGTCCCAGCAGGTCCATTTTCAGCAGCCCGATTTCTTCCACTGTCTCTTTGGAAAACTGGGTTGTAACCACCCCGTCCGAAGACTTGTACAAAGGCAGGTAACGGGTCAGCGGTTCCTGCCCGATGACTACACCGGCGGCATGGGTAGAAGCGTGCCGGGGCATCCCCTCAATGGCCATGGCCATATCCAGCAGCTTTTTTACAGCAGGTTCGGCAATATATAACTGCTTTAAATCGCCGCCCGTTTCCAGCGCCTTTGCCAGGGTCATACCAAGTTCGGCCGGCACCAGCTTGGCCACCCGGTCTACTTCCGCGTAGGGCATATTTAGCGCCCGGCCCACGTCCCTGATGGCAGCACGGGCAGCCATAGTACCAAAAGTAATGATTTGTGCCACCCGGTCGGCTCCATAATGTTCGATAACATAACGGATTACTTCCTCCCGTCTTTCATAGCAAAAATCGATATCAATATCCGGCATACTCACCCGCTCGGGATTGAGAAAACGTTCAAAAAGCAGGTCATATTTCAGCGGGTCAACATTGGTAATACCCAACACATATGCCACCAGACTTCCGGCGGCGCTGCCCCGGCCGGGACCTACCAGAATTCCTTTTTCCCCGGCAAACCTGATAAAATCCCAAACAATCAGAAAATAACCGGAAAATCCCATATCGCCAATAGTCTTCAGTTCGTATTCGAGCCGCTGCCTAACTTCATCGCCGGCTCCCGGATAGCGCCGGGCCAGCCCGGCAAAGCATATTTCCCGGAGATAAGAGTCCACTGTATGGCCGGCAGGAATCACATAATCAGGAAGATAATTTTTTTCAAAACTAAAATCAACATTGCACCGCCCGGCGATTTTCACCGTATTGGTCAGTGCCTCTTGATGCTCGCCAAATAACAGAGCCATTTCACCGGCGTCTTTAAGATAAAACTCCTGTGTTCCAAAATCCATCCGGCCTTCATCTTCCATAGTACGGCCCGTCCCGATACAGAGCAGTACATCCTGCACCTCGGCATGTTCCCGCTTAACATAATGGACATCATTGGTGGCCACCAGCGGGATACCCGTCTCCCGGCTGATTTTGACCAGTTCCCGGTTGACTTCGCGCTGGTTAGCCAAACCATGATCCTGCAGTTCCAGAAAAAAATTTCCCGTCCCAAAAATCTCTGCGTACTCCCGCGCTACCTCCCGCGCCCGGTCAAACTCACGGTTAATAATGGCTACAGCAACTTCTCCGCCCAGGCAGGCGCTTAATGCAATCAGCCCCGCACTGTGCTGCCTGAGGGTGGCTTTGTCTGTCCTTGGTTTGTAATAAAAACCGCGGGTGTAAGCCGCGGAAACAATGTGCAGTAAATTTTGGTAACCGGTTTCGCTTTCGGCCAATAATACCAAATGGTAGTTGGCTTCATCACCCTGAGCCGATTCTTTGTCGTCCATGGAGCGGGGAGCAACATAAACTTCACAGCCCATGATGGGCTTAACGCCCGTCTTTATGGCCGCTTTATAAAAATCGATGACGCCAAACATCGACCCGTGGTCGGTTATGGCCAGGGCCGGCATACCCTTTTCAGCAGCGGCTGCCACCAGTTCTTTGATGCGCGCCGCGCCGTCGAGGAGGCTATATTCTGTGTGGACATGGAGATGAACAAAAGCAGACATTTTAAGCCTCCGATGCAATGCAGTGAATTTTGGTATGAATTCACCGGAATACGCTCTTGCGGAAAATTCGTTTTACAAATAGAATAAAACAAAGGAGGATGTGAAAAAATGTGTATATATTTATATATAGATAAAAATACCCTGGAAGAATACTGCGAGCTTTTAGATAAACCCTGTGTTGAAAGCTGCCTTAGTATATGTCCCCTGGTAAATGAATGAAGCAAATCACCGGATACGCGATTAAACCGAGGTGGAAAAAATGACTGATAAATCTACTGCTTCCATGCGCCCCGGAGAAATTGAAGTCCGGGTCTTCATGCAGTTAAAACAGCTTTTCGATGCCCGCAACCGGCCTTTCCCTTATTATTTTAAACTGGCTAAAGGCTGCGCCGCTGTTGAACTGGCCAAAATGTTGGAATTGCCCCCTGATAAAATCGAAGCCGTATTTATCAATGGCAAAGCTCAACCCTTGGCAGAGGGATGGGTAGAACCCGGTGACCGGGTCGCCTTCCTGCCGCCGGGCACACCAGGACCGCATAGATTTCTAATGGGTATCGCCAAGCTACCTGACTAAAAACATAATAATTCCTGATAATATTTATAGTTACCTTTCGCCATAATATGCAAAAACCCTTCTCTTTCTCTAAAGGGAAGCACAATGAAAAAGGCCAATAGCTATAATTAGCCATCGACCCTTTTTCTACTTATTGTTCCGGTCATAATTAAAAAGCACATGCTCAAGCCGGCTGTACACCGGTCGAAATCTTTGCCTGATACGCAAGGCCAAGTCGGCAGCCCGCTCCCAGGAAAGGGCCAGCGATACGGCTACTCCGGCGGTAACCACGCCGCCTATAACATCAGTCAGCCAGTGAATACCCAGGTATAAGGTGGCTAAAACTATCAACCCGGCACTTACCTGCATCACCCGGGCCAGCCGTTTATATGGTGAAAAGGTGGCCATGATGGCCATGGTTAGCGAAATAGAAGTATGCAGACTGGGAAAACTGTTGTTCATCCCACTGAATGTCCGGTAGCTGGTTTCAAAAGTCCGGTAAGCATCATGTATCAACGGCCGTACCTGACTGCTGTGATACCAGGCTTCATTAACAGGAAAAAACACATAAAACGGAAATGCGATCAGATAGTTTAGTAAAATTCCGAAAAGTACGGCTGTCATCATTTTACTGTCATTTTTATAATTATAGTATACCAGGGATACCCAGATCATGGCCGGAAAAGCGAAAACATAAATATACGTGAGCAAATGGGTTAACAGGCTGTTTTCCAGCAAATCCTGCAAATTAGCCGTAAAATCGCCTTCGATGGCATGAACATATGGCGTAATGTCCCAGGTTACAAACTGGAAACGGTGCTCTAGTGTCAATTCCAAAATATTTACGCCGAGGGTAGCCAGCATTAAGAACAAAAATAACTTAAGATTTTTGCTGTTTTGCCCTTTGGCCATTTTTTTGATTACGGCCGCCGGTTCATCAGAGACAAGACAAAAATAACCGATCAGCGTTACGAGAAAAGTTATAGCAAGTCCCACAACCGATGAATACATAGCACTCCTCCCTTAAATTTGACTTCTTATATTATACTATACCACATTTGTCATTTCCAGCGGAAATAGCTAACAACAATTCTATTCTGCTCCGATACTGCCGAGTCGTGACAGTTATAGTAAAAAAAGCCCACGCAGGGGCTTCTCAAGTCTAAATCACTTTTTGGCATTCCATACAAACCCCGTAAAACTCCATCCGATGTCGGGCAACAACAAAGCCCGTGGTATCCTGTACCATCTTATCCAGACCGTTATGTATCGGAATTTCTATATCAAACAGGCTATTACAATTATCACAAAAAAAGTGATAATGATTGGCGGGATTCCCATCAAACCGGCTGTATGTACTACCATAATTAAGTTCCAGAATCTCGCCCTTTTCTTTGAGGACACTTAAATTTCTGTAAACTGTACCAAGACTGATATCCGGAATATGTTTGCGCGCCTGTTCATAAACCCAGTCAGCGGAAGGGTGGCAGCTGGTACCACGCAGAATATCCAAAATAATCCTTTTCTGCTTAGTCATTCTTGTTGTTTTGACCACCAAGTCCACCTTCCTTTTTTCGCCGCAAGCAATTCCTGGAAAAGCACTGTTACTAGTATATACCCAAATAATTGAGCTGTCAAGAATTGTAATCAGAAAATTTAAAATATTTCCAGCTTCTTGCTAGTTTTTACTCGGCATTCACTACTTCCTCATAATATTTCTCATAACTGCTTACAATGTCATCAATATGAAACCTTTTTTGGGCATCTATACGGGCCTTTTGTCCCATTTCCCGCAACTGCTCCGGATTATTTAAAACATCTATGGCTTTGGCCGCCATTTCCGCTACCTGACCTACCTGAAACAGAAAGCCAGTCTCACCGTCAGTAACAGTTTCCGGTATGCCGCCGGCGGTTGAGGCAATTACCGGCACTTCACAAGCCATGGCTTCTAAAGCCACCAAACCGAAACTTTCCTTTTCCGAAGGCAGCAAGCATAAATCGGACATAGAAAGTAGTTCCACAACCCGCTCCTGCTTGCCAAGAAAGCTTACCCGCTCCGCTATGCCCAAATCCCGCACCTGATGATGCACCGCCGGTCCCTCCGGACCATCCCCGACCAGCAGCAGCCGGGCCGGCAGCGCCATGTTCACCCGATGAAAAATCTCCACCACATCGTGTACCCGCTTTACCGGGCGAAAATTGGAAATATGGATCAGAATTTTTTCCCCCGCACAGGCAAAATGCCGCCGCAATTCAGAACAGCCTAGGGGTTTGTATGCCTCCGGGTCAATAAAATTATATATAGTGCGAATATCCCGTTCAATCTGAAACATTTCAGTTGTTTGCCGGCGCAGACTGTCCGAAACAGCAGTTACTCCGTCACTTACCTCTATACTGAATTTTGTGATGTCATAAAACTGTTCATCATTACCTACCACTGTAATGTCTGTGCCATGCAGGGTGGTAACCACCGGCAAGCGCCGATGCCGCAGCATCTGCTTAGCCAGGTAGGCGCTCACAGTATGCGGGATGGCATAATGCACATGCAGCAAATCCAGATCGGCCCACTTGGCCACTTCAACAATTTTGCTGGCCAGGGCGAGTGAGTAAGGGGGAAATTTAAAAAGAGGATAATCAAAAACCCCGACCTCGTGATAAAACAGGTTTTCATGAAAAACATCAAGTTTAAAAGGCCGTTCATAAGATATAAAGTGCACCATGTGTCCCCGCTCTGCCAGGCGCTTGCCCAGTTCGGTGGCCACAACCCCGCTGCCCCCATATGAGGGGTAACAAATCATGCCTATGCGCATAAAGACGCCTCCCTAGTCAACAGCCCTTACCCCAGACTCGCATAGGGTCATCCATGGGCACCGGGGTTTTGATGATAAAAGGCTCGCCATATTTGACACCGATTTGGGAGCCAAAAAAGGAATCCCGGCTCTCAATAAACTTCAGCGGCTCCCTGGCACCAAGCAAGGCCGGGTCATTTAGTTTCGTGCGCACAAACTGTGATTCATGAGCCAAAAGCGCTGCCCATTTCTTTTCATAAACAGCGGAAACATCCACGATAAAAGACTGGGGTACCAATTTGTTAAGATAATAGTAAATAATCATCGGTGGCCGGTATGGCGGCAGGTCCGGGGCCACTTTTTTCAGGCCGGCCTTAAAATGAGCCTCCTGGATTAACAGACTGGCCCGTACATGATCGGGATGCCGGTCTTCCCAATAAGGGGCAATAATGATTTGGGGCCGGTAGGTTCTGAGGGCCTCCACCACCAGCAGAATGTTTTCCTTTGATACCTCAAATTCACCGTCAGGCAGGCCAAGGTTTTTACGCCAGGTAAGACCAAGCACCCCGGCCGCCGCCCGGGCTTCTTCCGCCCGCTCCGCGGGCGTCCCCCGGGAACCCATTTCGCCCCGGGTAAGGTCAATTAAACCCACCCGGTAACCGATTTCCACTTCTTTGGCAATCAGGCCGCCGGCACCAATCTCCACATCGTCTGGATGAGCACCGAAGGCAATAATATCAACCTGTTGATTATCTGTTGGCATAAAAACCACCTCGCTAAATAGTAAGGGTTACTTGTGCAGCATTTCCATGCGCATAATTTTGTCCAGGTGGGCCAGGGTATTACACTCAAACATCCGGCAATACCGGCGAAAAAGAGCCACAGACTTGGTGTCGGCCCAAATTTTTTTGGGCAGGGTATTCAACCAGACGGTTTCTTTGGTCAGTTTTTGCACCAGGGCAAGTTTTGGGGCCGCCGTTTCCGGGTTGACAGTTTTGGTATCACTGACGAAAAGCACAAAAGTGTCTTTTTTCAATAAGGCTTTATAATTACTCAAAATAACATCTAAAGCTTTGCCAAAATCTGTTCCCTTACCCCAATCCTTACTCTGGTTGATAATCTCCGCCATGGTGGCCTCAAAAGAACGGTGCTGCTCAAAATATGCCGTTACCGGGGCCAGGTCTTCAGAAAAAATAAAGCTTTCGATGTCTTCCACGGCACCGGAAAGGCCATAGATAAACTGCAGGACAAAGCCGGCGTATTTAGCCATAGAGCCGGATACATCACAGATTAACAGGATTCTCGGCTTTTGAATCCTTTTAGTGCGGTACTTCAGATTAAACAGGGTGCCGCCAAAACTGATGTTTTGCCTGATAGTACGCCTTATGTCCAACCGCTGCCGTTTTTTGCTGCGCTGGTAGCGGCGGGATATGCGCGTCGCCAATTGACGGGAAAGCCGCGCTATAAGCGCCGCCGCTGCAGGCATATCACGCTCGGCAATATTTTGGATATCCTGGTAAAAGACCTCCTCCTCGCTGCGAAGATTTTCCGCCACTTCATCCAAAATGGCATCAAAGCCTATGTCACCGGTATACTCCACCTCCGGCGGTAGGTCAGACTGATGTTTCAGATAGTGTTTCCAGTAATTCAGCGAACTTCTAACCATATTCTCTATCAACTGTTCCGGATTGTTATTGGGATTGCTTTGAAAAGTTTTCTTCAGGTAGTCGCGGATTTTTTGTTTTTTCTCTTCCGGCAGCCGGAAAAATACCTTTTTCTCCTCTTCAGTCAGCTTAACCCTGACATCTTTAGCCTCATCAGGGTCATCGCTGCCCAGGCGATAAACCATTTCCTCCTCTACCGCTCTCAAATCCGCTTCTTCCTGAACCTGCGCCTGGCGCCGGAGCTCCTCGCGGCGCTCCTTGGCTTCCGGTGGTACAAAATAACCGGCAAATGCTTTATCAAAAACCAACCGACTCTCCGGGTTCTTGGCCAGCATGGCTCCAAGCGCGGCTTTGACACTGCCCGGGTCCATTATATCTACCATGGCCAAAGCACGCATTGCGTCTACTGCTTCCGCCGAACTAATGCGCAGACCAAGGTGGCGCAGTAAATGAATAAACCGCACCAGGTGGTCTTCAATAAATTCCCGGCTCAATGTTACCGCCTCCCATTGCCTCTGCCAATTATGCCGTGCACATGATTGACCAGCTCGTCCGGCTTGATGTGCTGATAAAAACTGTCCAGGTCAGCTTTGTATTTCAACAGCATATTCAAAGTCCAATGCACCATTTCCGGATCCAGGCGGTCAGCATTTAGTGCCACCAGCGCCCTGGCCCAGTCCAGGGTCTCAGCAATAGACGGTTGCTTCCTTAATTCCAGTTGGGACCTGATATAACTCACCGCTCTGGCCACTTCCTCAGCCAATTGTTCACCGATATCCGGGACTTTGGCTTTAATTATGCGCAGCTCTTTGTCCGGTGCCGGATAATCAATATACATATAAGCACAACGCCGCTTCAGCCCGTCGGACAACTCCCGTTCCGCATTGCTGGTGAGCACCACAACCGGAATCTGCCGGGCTTTTAAGGTGCCCAGTTCCGGAATGGAAACCTGAAAATCAGACAATACTTCAAAAAGAAAGCCCTCAAACTCCTGATCTACTTTGTCGATTTCATCGATTAGCAGCACCGGCCGTTTTTCCGCCCGGATGGCCTTCAACAGCGGCCGCTCCAACAGGTAATCATCAGAGAAAAGGCTGTCTTCGACCGTCTCACAGGCACCGGTAACTTTGGTCAGTTGAATTTTAATCAACTGCCGCTGGTAATTCCACTCATACAGTGCCTTGTTTTCATCAAGCCCTTCATAGCACTGCAAACGGATTAGTTCCGTATCAAGGATATTCGCCAACACTTTGGCAATTTCCGTTTTGCCGACCCCGGGCGGCCCTTCTACCAATAATGGTTTGCCCAGCTTTAAAGCTAAATATGTTGTAATCACCGTTTCCCGTTCAGAAATATACCCCTGTTTTTCAAATTCCTTTTGTAGTTCTTCAACAGTAAAATCCATAGACAAATCCTCCCCAATCACATCCAGCTTTTCAGTTTGTTCTCATCTAAAAGCACAATAACCTGTTTATCTAAATCAATAACCTTATTTCGCTTAAAATCACTTAAAATCCTGGTCACTGTTTCCCGGGATGTGCCGATAAGGTTGGCCAGTTCCTGACGGGACAGAGAAATATCAATTCTGGTGCCGCTATCACAGGGGCACCCGTGGTCCTTGGCCAGGATTAGCAGCATACTGGCCAACCGGCCATAAGTATCTTTCAGGGCCAGGTCCCGCACCTGAATCTGCGCCTGGCGAAGACGTTTGCTCATGACCTTGAGTATTTTCAGAGCAATATCCGGATTTGTCCGGATCAGGTTTTCCACATCATCATTTCGCAGTATCCCCACCTGAGCTGCTTCAATGGCCTCCGCCGTAGCCGGATACGGCCCGCGGTCAATCAAAACCACTTCCGCAAATATGTCACCGGCCTGCACAATATGTAATATCTGCTCCCGACCGTCTTCTGTAAGTTTGGAGATTTTCACCTTCCCGGAAAGTACAAAAAAAAGCGCTTCCCCAGGCTCACCTTCCATAAAAACAATCATATTTTTCCGGTATTTGCGTAAAATTGTCAGCTGCCCGACACTTTCTGCTTCCACCGGACTTAAATCCACAAAAATGGGTATCTTTCTGATAAAATCCGCATAAGAATGCAATACTATCCCCCCCTAACCGCTAACAATAACAATTTGACATAAAATTAAACATTCCTGCATTTCATCTCGATTCATCTTTCTCATCTTTCTGCATTTCCTCGCCGTGACACTTGACGCAGACACTGTATGACGGGGTTAACCGGTTGCTTTTGGGGTCATGCACCATATCCCGGTGACAGCTTGTACAAGGCATCTGCTGCTGAAAATGTACAGAATTATGCGGTTTGCCGCTTCCTTTAATGTTTTCGTGACACAGTAGACACCGTTGGGAGAACTGCCATGTTTCCGAATTAATAGTAATGGGTTTTTTATAGGAACCGGTAATATGATAATAGACCTCGCCCAGCGCTTTCACCTTGGTACCGACATAACCCGCCAAACCCGGTTCGGCATGACATTTTACACAATCCACCCCGGCATGCCCGGATTGCTGCCAGGCTTTATACATGGGCGTCATTTCATGACAACTGGCACAAAACCCGGACCTGGAAGTATATTTCATTGCCCCAAATAAAGCTATCCCCAAAAGACTTACTGCGGAAGCAAAAATCAGGAATTGCCGCCATCTTAAATGCCGAAACATAAAAAAACACCTCCGCTAACATTTTTTTTAGTGTATGTGCGAAGGTAATGATTTATGTAATAGCTTTTCCTCAATCAGATCTACGATGGGCACCGGATTATCAATATCCAGACATGGCACCCCGTAATGCAGGGGCACATCGCTGGCAATAGCCAGCAACTCGTTGACCGGAGTAATTATTTGCCGGTGCACTGCGGAACGAAAAACCTCAATTTTCGGATGCTGATCTTTTTTATAGCCTTCGGTAATGATCAGATGCACATCTTTTAGCCTGGCTGCAATTTCATCCAATGTACGTTCTGCCTGCAGCCGCTCAATCACGGCAATTTTCCGGGGCCCGGCCAACACAACTGTATCGGCACCTGCCGCCGCATGCCGCCAGGTGTCTTTGCCGGGTCGGTCAATTTCAAAGTCACGGTGATGATGTTTAACCACCGCTACCCGGTAACCGCGTTTTTTTAGTTCCCGGATCAGCTTTTCCACCAGGGTGGTCTTACCCGAATTACTGTACCCGACCACCGACAACACAGGAACCATAGCGCACCTCCTAATCCGTTATCCTTTGCGGATGAGTATAAATATTGAGCCGGTCACCGCGGGCAAACCCAGCAACTGTTACTCCAACCTGCTCCG
Organism: uncultured Eubacteriales bacterium; assembly: GCA_964636895.1. Taxonomy (GTDB): domain Bacteria; phylum Bacillota; class Thermincolia; order Thermincolales; family CAZWUW01; genus CAZWUW01. The sequence goes on along the minus strand of CAZWUW010000068.1, from coordinate 241 downwards.
CTATTTCAATGGCCAGGGCGGTTGGCGCTGACCTGGAAACCAGCACCGGAATACCTGCTTTAGCTGTTTTTAAAAGAATTTCGGAAGAAATCCGACCGCTGCTAATTAACACTTTATCATCCAAAGTAACACCATCCAGGAAACACCGCCCGATAATTTTGTCTGCAGCGTTATGACGGCCAATATCATCGCGAAAAACCAGCACCTCACTGGCTGAACAAAGAGCTGTGCTGTCCACGCC
>CAZWUW010000067.1:0-16197 GCA_964636895.1 uncultured Eubacteriales bacterium | reverse complement strand
ATAATGGCCACATGCCCTTCGGCCATGTAAGCCGCCACCCGGTCCGGCCGTTCAGTGGAAAGAATCCCGGAAATCAAGGTATAAGCATTATCCTCAATTAATTGCTGCAGCAGCCCGCTATCCGGAATAAAATCTATATTTAACGCCAGGATCCGCCGCTTCACTTCCTTTATCAGTTTAGGGTTGACAATCCCTTTTATGTACATAACGGCACAGTCACTTTTGTTCAGCCGGCCCACTTTCAACATTTCTGTAACTACACCGTCATTTCTGAGCCGCTTGCGCACCAACGCCGTATTTGTACGCACATCCTCCACAAAAGCGTCCTGCGGTCCCCGGACGACATTTTCCGTCACCGGCCGCGTTACTCCCCGGTGCGGCCAGGCCTTGGTTTCCACCAATAATACGGCTGGCTGGCCGCTGACAAACACTGCGGTAGTGCCGGCCAGAACACCTTCTATTGCATCCTTCATATCATGTTTTTCTTCCACCTGATTACCGGGCAGCAGGCGCCCCTTTACAATATCCCTGGCCTGATGCGGCATCCCGCCCAAATCCAGATTAGATAGCAGCATCAGCGGCTGGAGTACAAATTCATCAATCATTTTGGAGCTGGCCCCACCCTCCAGAAAGACCGCAAAAGCCTCTACCGGCGGTTTTAAAGAAATCTGAAACTGCCGGACAACGATATCGGCATTTTCCGGCAGGTGAAACACCGTCTTAAGCATTATCAGATTATCTTCAAGATTTGGCGAAATACTCCATTTATTGGCATTGGTTTTTTCTATTTGCGCTTTAAACTGCTGCTGCCTTTTATCTGCGGCCCGTTGCGGTTGTTTGAGGACCACTTTTTTCTGACGGCCGGCCCTGGGCTGCTTCCGGTAACGGCTTTTAGCCAGCTCCTCATTGCCCTGCCCACTGCCGGTATCCCGGTCATTGTCATAATTTTCCCGTTCACCCAGGGAAAAAGTGTCATCCATGATAGAATCGTCTACAGTCAGCCATTCTTTGACAAAATTCCACAAACCCATACACCCTACATCCTTCCAAAGACAAGACGGCTTTCCGGTTAGTATTTGTAGCGGACCGGGCAGATATGCAAAAAGCGGGGGGGTGACCATTTTGGTCACCCCCCCGCTTCTGTAAGTCGTGCCGCACATTTACCTGCGCGCCGGCTAAGCTGTCCGGTATACATTTGTATGCTTATTTATTGCTAAATCATAGATTTCCAGATATTCCGCCGCGGAACGGTTCCAGGAGAAATCTTGTTCCAGCGCCGTTCGCACCAGCTTATGCCACATGTCCGGATGCTGCCGGTAGACATGCAGGGCACGCCTGATGGTATCCAGCATTACTCTGGCTGAATAAGGCTCGAAAGAAAAACCATTACCCGCACCGGTTTGAGGTTCAAAATCAACAATCGTATCCGCCAGCCCACCGGTAGCCCGCACAATCGGAATAGTCCCGTAGCGCAGGCTGATTAATTGGCCCAGGCCACAGGGCTCAAACTTGGAAGGCATCAGGAACATATCTGCCCCGGCATATATGCGCTGGGCCAATATACCGTTAAAACCGAGGTGCAGGCCCATCTTTTGCGGATAACGACGCCGAATATCAGCAAATAATTGCTCATAATGCTTATCACCTTCACCCAGCACAACAAAATGAATATTCTCACTCATCATTTCGTCAATTATCTCTGCAATAAGGTCTAAGCCTTTCTGATCAACCAAGCGGGATACCAGGCCGATAACCGGCACATCTTCCGAAGGCAGGTGCATTTCTTTTTGCAGGTCATATTTGTTTTCTTTTTTATCATCAATGGAATTGGCATCAAAATGCCGGAAAATCCGCGGATCAGTCTTAGGGTTAAACTCATGATAGTTGATTCCGTTAACAATACCGTGCAAATCCCGGGAGCGTTTGCGCAAAAGGCCCTCCAAGCCCTCCCCGTATTCCGCTGTCTGGATTTCCTGGGCGTAGCGTTTACTTACCGTATTTATAACATCGGCGTATACCAACCCCGCCTTAATAAAACTAACCTGACCGTAAAACTCCAAACGGTCCGGATGATAATACTGATCACCCAAACCAAGGAATGAAAGGATTTCTTTGGCATAGTTGCCCTGATACAACAAATTATGCACCGTAAATAAAGTAGCTATGCGGCTGTAAAACGGGTCGTGCTGATAAAGCTGCTTTAACAGCAGGGGAATGGATCCGGACTGCCAGTCATTGCAATGTATTATATCAGGTTGAAAGTTGAGGCGCGGGAGCATTTCCACCACGGCCTTGGCAAAAAACGCGAAGCGTTCGGCCTCATCATGGTGCATATACATGCCCTCGCGGTCAAAATAATGATAATTATCGATAAAATATACCGGGATATTCTTGCTGCCGGTATCCGTTTTGGCTTCCATATGTGATTCCCGCAGAATGCAAGTCTCCCTGCGCCCACCCGTTTCCACCGGAAAATCCAGCAGCGTTTTGGTCTCCGTAATAGTCCGGTACCTGGGCATTACCACCCGTACATCGTTGCCCATGGCACTAAGGGCTTTGGGCAATGAGCCGGCCACATCGGCCAACCCGCCGGTTTTTGCAAAGGGCACCACTTCTGAAGAGACAAGTAGAATTTTTAGATTCCTGTCAAGCATCATATTGGCTATTAACCTCCTTTGATGTCGTAGTCATATATACTATGAAAAAAATTTACTAATGCTATCCCTGCCAATAGCTTGTGAAGCGCCTTGCTTTTTTATACCGCAACCCCCATAAAACCAATAACGGCTTCGATTTTATATAGCAAATAAAACTGACCGGAAAGAAGGTTCTTAAAATGCTAAAAGTGCGTAAATATATATCGTTATTTATTATAATTACGGTCAGCCTGCTTTTGTTCACCGGTTTTGTTCCCGCTACTATAAAGGACGTATCCCCGGAAACGCCGGCAGCAGAAAAGCTGATACCAGTCAATGATATCGCCGGCCACCCGGGAGAAGCGGCAATATCTGAAATGTATCTCAAAGATATCATGAAAGGTTACCCAGACAAGACCTTCAGACCAAATCATCCTATTTCCAAAATCCAAGCCGTGGTGATGCTGGTTCGGGTCATGGGACTGGCACCCACTGAAAAACTGACCGGTGACCAGCCGTATTTACAGGAGAATTTCCACCTTCCGCGCTGGGCAAACGGTTATGTCATCACAGCGCTTAATGAACAACTGATTTCTTACAGTGAACTGGAAACCATCGCCGCCCAAAAACCCCTTTCCCGTCAGGATGCGGCCAGACTGGTGATTCGCGCTTTGGGACTGAGCAATATTGATGAAAAACAAAATTCGGTACAGTTGGATTTCACTGATGCCAAGCTGATTAACCTGGAGTTTCGCGGTTATGTGGCTCTGGCCATAGAAAAAAGACTAATGTCAACAAATGCGGAAGGCGCATTTCAGCCTTATAACCCGGTTACCCGGGGGGAAATAGCTATCCTGTTTAGCCGAGCGGACGAGTTTCTGCCGGAACACGACCGGGAAGTTATCGGTACATATGTTTACTCGGCAACCAGCGGACCAACAACACTTAATATAACTAATAAGAATATCCTGATAACAATAGCATTAGCTGATAATTACCTGCTTTTCCGGGATGGCAAAGCGGCCGGCCGATCAGACCTGCAAACCGGCGATAATGTAAAGGTTGTGAAAAATTCCAACGACAAAGGGGTGCTGATACTGGTGACCGCGGCGCCAAAACCGGAATGCAAGGAAATACGCGTTGAGCCATTAAAAGTTGAAACTGCGGCCGAAGCTATACAAGTCTTTGTAACTAAAAACAAAACTACGGAAGATTATTTTGTTCTTAATCACGAAGGGTATTTATACATATTAGTTACCCGCGGCGAAAAACCGAACAGTGGTTACGCCATAGAAATAACCAAAATTACCGCAAATGATGATAACAAAGCGCGAAATCTAGAGGTAACAGTTGTTAAATCCAGCCCCAAACCTGGTTTTTTCTACACTCTGCCCCTGACTTACCGGTTGGTGCTGACCAAAGTTCCGCTTGATGACAAAGAGCCCGGCCAGGTGAGTTTCGTAGACGAAACCGGCAAAGTGCTGAAAAAAATACCTGCATTAGATTGAAAAATATTTGCCAACCCCTGCCGTATCTGGCAGGGGTTTTTTACGGAGCAAGTTTGGCCGAAATAAATTCACCGGGCAACCCCAGATGACGGAAGAAATCCACCATGTCCCTAACAGCAATCATTTCTGTATGGTAATGCCCGCCGCCCACCAGATTAATGCCTAGTTGGGCGGCCTTTTCGCGAAAGAAACGGTTGGCTTCCTGAACCGGCGGTAATTCCACCAGTTCTTCCACTACCCCAGTAAAATAAAGGTCACAATCATATCTGGCGGCATCATTGACCAGGTTGGCATAACCGCCGCCACCGGCAATGACCCCCACCCGTTTAACAGTATCCGGACCATTTAAAATCATCACCACATCCGGGGAACCAGTGACCTTTTTTACCTGGCTGGCAAACTCTATTACCGTGCCTACGGCCGGCCGGCCGTAGACTCCTGTTGCCCGGTCACCTATGTAAGCGAATTCACCTTCAATATCAATGTCCATTACCGTCGCCAGCTTGACGGCAGTAGATAATGGAGAGTTAAAATCAAACGGCATATGCATACTGTACAGCGAAATGCCCCGCGCAGCTATTTTTTCCAACAACGACACTGTAATAGGCCGGAAACCCGCCACCCGGTCATAGCCGCAGCAATGATGAAAAAACACAAAAATTCCCGGTTCCGGGTCTTTTAAAACTGCCTGCAGCACTTCGTCATCGGGAAATACGGCACAATATACCTTCCGCACCATGTCCTCGCCCCGCAGCATAAGACCGTTGTACTTTTTCAAAAAAAGTGACGAATAATATTTTTTATATGCAATACCTGCTTCCTCATTAACCGCCGGGAAAATGAAACCCAATGGTTCCATCACCCTGCTGGTATCGTAAGGAAATGCCTTTTCCAGGGCTGCCACCAATTTTTTTAGTTCCATTTTTCAGCCTCCCGTCTCTCCCTTCTTCTTATTGGCAAGCCTTCCGACAGAGTTTTTTTTCATACTAAAATTAATTCGCTAATAAAAAAACTTTTCCTGCCGCATCAGCGGAAAAGCTTTACTTAAAGCGGCCGGCTTGACACCGACACCACCGCGGCCAGTTCCGCAGCAGCGATTTCCGGGGAAGTTGGATTAATAAAGGCACCGGCACCCCATTCAAAACCAGCCGTAATGGCCAGCCGGGGCAAAATCTCCAAATGCCAGTGGTAGTGCTGCTCATAACCTGGCTGAAGTGGTGCGGTATGCAGGACAATGTTGTAAGGCGGGTGTTGGATAGCTGTTTCCAGCCGGCAGGCGGCCCTTTTAAGTACTCCAGCCAATTCCTTTTGCGCCGCCGGAGAAATATGCCCAAAATTATGGCCGTGTTTCTTCGGCAGCACCCACATTTCAAAAGGAAAACGGGCGGCATAGGGACAAAACACGATAAATTCGCCGGTTTCCTCCACCAGCCGGCACCCAGCTTTAATTTCCTCCGCTACCATAGCACAAAAAACACATTTACCGTTAACGGCAAAATATTCTCCGGCCCCGGCCAATTCAGCCCACAGCAAACCCGGCACCAGCGGTAAGGCAATTACCTGCCAGTGAGTATGCTTGATTGATGCCCCGGCCGGCGCGCCGGAGTTTTTAAAGACCTGAATATAGCTCAGGGAAGGGTCGCTGCTAATGGCCGTAAAACGTTCATGGATAGCACCAACAGCTTTTTCCGCCTGAGCCAAAGGCATACTGCCCAACGTGGCATTATGTTTCGGCGAATCAACGATTACTTCATGGTAGCCGGTAGCATTCATGCCCGTATAAAAACCGACGTTGTTCCAGGGTTCTACATCCCGCAGCACGGCAGGAAATTTATTGGCAAAGGCCCGCACCGACCACCCCCCGGTATTAGGCTGACCGCCCTTTGCACGCCACCCCAGCACCTCCGGCGGGGTCTTGGCTTCATTTCCGTAACAAAAAGGACAAGGCCCACTTCTCTCTTCATCTATTCCGGCTCTAAAATCGTGCGGCCGTTTGCTCCGCTCACTGGCGATAATTACCCAGCACCCGGTAACCGGGTCCTGTCGCATTTCCGGCATATACTTCCTCCATTCTGCTCTGTTGCAAGATATATTCAAGCATATGCCGGTTATATGTGTTAGATTACTGTGATTGTCCGGTTTCAGTTCTGTCCAGTTTCAGTTCTTGCGATCTCTTTTACTGTATCAATGCTGGCAACCGACTCAACGGACTTGGTGCCAGCAGGACGATTCAGCAGGATAATGCCTGAAGCAATAAAAACCATGCCGATTAGTAACTCCGGGCTCATTTTCTCGTGCATCAACGTGACCCCCAATAACACTGCAATCACAGGTGTAACAAAGGAAATATAGCCGATACGTGAAACCTCTGTTTTTTGCATTAAATAGTTGTAAAGATAAAAAGCCAGCGCCGTGCCAAAGAAACTCAGATAGAGAAAAGCGAACAAGGCCGGCATACTAAAACCTATAGCATGGCGGTATTCCAGAACAGTGCCCAGTGCCAGCAGAACACCCGCTGAGGCCAGCATCTGGATTATCGATACCTGAAGCGGGTCCAGCAACTGTTGATGTTTTTTGGCGTGAGCACCCGCAAAAGCGAAAGTAACCGAGGCTACAATTACCGCCATTTGACCCAGGACAGCGTAATAATCCCCAGCACCTCTGCCGGCACTGATGTTTTCTCCAAATATTACCAATATGCCGGCAAAACCGGCAATAAACCCCGCCACCTTCCAGCGCGTGATTTTTTCACCCACCATCAACCATGCAAAAAACAGGCTGAAAAAAGGTAAAGCGGCGTTGGAGATAGCCGTCAGAGACGAGGAAATATATTGTTCTCCCCAATATACCAGACCGTATGATAAGCCGTTTAATACGCCGAAAATAATCCCCGGAGATAGCAAACGCCAATCCCGGGGCAGCGACATTTTTTTTGCCCGCAGCAGGCTATAAAGAATCACCCCGGCCAACAAAAAACGGGCCCCGGCAGAAAGAAACGGTGGGAAAACCTGCAAGTTAATTTTGATTGCCATCCAGGTAGACCCCCAGATTAAACATAGGACGACGAAAGCCAAAACCGGTCTGAACAAAAGTCATCACCCTTGCATATAAAAGACTATTTTATCTTAGCGTAAATAATAGTTCTGCTTCTTTTTGCTTGCTCGCATCCCTGGCAGCTCAAAAACCAAAAATAGTAGTCGGTGGCAAGGCGATCCTCTTTTAAAAGATGCAGGTCAAAATCCTTCAATGCCTTAGGCACCAGATAGCGGGGGCCGGCATAGGCCTTGCCTATTAGTCTGGTATCCCCATAAGTAACGACTTTATTTCCAACCTGGCCGGTATTTTCGATTTCCACCATCATCTTGCCGATAAGCATGCCATCGGCAAAAAGCACCCGCAAAGGTCTGACAACGGTTAAACCTTGCCGTTCTATTTCCGTTAAAGCTTTGTCAATACGCATTTCCGGTGCCAATGGAAAATGTGAAAGCATCGGCACCCGCACTTCGTAAAAACTCCGGCCGGCTAGATGCAGTTCTTGCAGATCCAGGGCATGAAATTCCTCATCGGTAAGATTAGGGCAATGGCATTTTATTTTCATTTTTTTAACTTCACCTGCTCCCGCGCCTGCCATTTTTTATACTCGGGCAGTTGTAGTTTACGCAAGGCCATACCTACCCCGAGATTGATCCCTAACACAATAGACCATCCTTTGCGTATAATCTCAGGGGGCGTGGCAATTATTGCAGCCAACAGGACAATAGTCCCTATAATGCTGTAATTTATAACGTTTTTTTGTTTCTGCGGAAAGCCCAGCGCCCCCCAGTTCAAACCGGCCAGGATGGCACCAAACAGGAAAGCTGGTGCGGCCAGTACCGGAATCAGCACCGGGTACGCCGGCTTTTGCAGTTTTATCTTCAAGAAGCAATCCCCCCCATAGTGAAAAAATGTTTTTATGAACATTATATCACAAGTTTTTCCTACTCACAGAAAAAAATGTGTTAAGATAGAGTGTAACGGTTACAATATGCTTGGATACAATAAAGGAAAGGGGTATTCCATGATTTCCGGGGAATTGGTAGACAGAATTAATTATCTGATTAAAAAAGAAAAAACGGAGGGTCTCACACCTGAAGAAAAAGAGGAGCAGAAAAAGGTGCGGGCACAATATCTGGGAGGCATCCGGGCACAGGTACGTGCCCAGATGGCAGATGTTGGTATAAAGAAAAAAGAGCACCGGCACGGACATCATCACGGTAAAAAGTGTTCCTGTCATAAAAGTGACTGTAAGGATCATTAATTGCCGGCATGTGAAAGGGCAATGGCATGAAACCTGGCGAAGCGCGCCGTTTCAAGCTATTGCCCTTTTGTTTTACTATTTCCCTTTTGTTTTACTATGCACATTTGCTCGCCGGCTGTGATTTTACTCTTCCTTTATCGCAGCGGTGGGACAGCCTTCTACGGCTTCATGGGCCAAAGTCGCCTGATTATTAGGGACATCCGGTATCTTGACTACTGCCTTGTCGTCATCGCCCCATTCAAAAATTTCAGGGGCAATGCTGATACACTGGCCACAGGAAACACAAAGGTCTTCAAATACTTTTACCTGCATAAAGCTTCACCTCTTCGTAGTTTTTAATACGGGTTTATTTTAGCCGGACAACGGCTTTTCAATGCATTACGCTGTTATCTGACTGCGGTTCAGCTTCTGCCGGCGGTTCAGCTTCTGCCGGCGGTTCAGCCGGTGCCGGCGGTTCAGCCTTATTGCGGGCTCCGATATCACCCAGCATTTTGCGTACCCCCGGTGCAATCACAACGGCTAGCACGGCTTCCTTAAAATCAGAGCCTCTGGGTTGGTCGGCATAGTATTCAACCCCAAACAATTCCCGATGCGGTACAAAATCCACCTCAGTTACCTCTTTGAACCCTTCCAGGGTTCGTTTCACCCTGTTTACTCAAGCATCACACAAAAGCCCGGTAACTTTAATTTCCGCCCGCCGGTAATTATGACCGGCCACGTTTTCATCCCTGGTTACAGTTACTTCAGGATTTACAAAAATATTATGCGCCCCCGGCCCTCCGGACTTAACCTCCGGAGCGGCTGCTCCCTCTTCATGGGGCGGAAAAGTATTGTCCAGCATCCGGTCAACCATTTGAAAAGGCGTGGCAGCTATATCTTCGGCAATGTGCAGTGCTTCCCGGGCGCGTTTTCTCTTTGGCCCCACCATTTCGCGCGCTGTTTTAAAAGGCAGGGTAAACAATTCACGGTTAAGCCTGACGGCCTGGCGGATCAGGTCCAGCATTTTTTAATCACCTCCTCACTTTTTTTCCGTGCTTTTAGTTTCCCCACAGGCTGAGTTTGCTATGTATAACCGTATAAGCCGGCGGGGAGCGACAAAGACTACGCTTATGAAAACTCTGAGCGCCTTCGCAAAAATAAAAGGCTTGTGGTTAGTGCTGCGCATTGGTCCGGTGCTCTCCTGGAGCATCAGCGCGGTAGCCTTGGGCCTTGGGCTGGCGGTGCATGACCGGGGAGCCGCGGACTTGAATTTCCTGAATTTATTTTTATTGGTGATTATCTGTATGCTGCTGCAGGGCTTTGCCGCCCATTCCTTTAATGACCTGGAAGACTGGCACTCCGGGACAGACCGGCATAGCCCGGGTATTCTGTCAGGGGGCAGCAAAGTAATAAAAAAAGCTATTCTTACTACCCGTGATTTATCATCTATCGGCACTGTAACTCTGGCTCTGGGTACGGCATTGGGGATGTATTTTGTATATTATTACGGTATATTTATTTTGCTGCTGCTGGCTGTCGGTATCTGGGCGGCCGTAGCCTATACCGCCCCTCCCATGCGCCTGGCTTACCGGCCTTTGCTGGGAGAATGGCTGGGTGCCTGGCCGGCTACAGTCGCCTGTACCCTGGGGACATATTTTATTCTGACCCGGCAACTAACCTGGCTCACGCTGGCGGTGGCCTCAGTACACGGAATATTTTCCGTGGCCTGGCTGATGCAGCACCATCTGGCTGATATTGGCAGCGACCTTGACGCCACGCCGCCAAAACTGACTACGGCGGCCCTTGTTGCCCGCCGCTATGGGATGCCGGCCGCCCGTTATACGGTAGCCCTCTATTTTTTGCTGCTTGCCGGCCAGTCTTCGCTGCTAAGCCTATGGCTGAATAAAATCTTTCTTATACCGGCAGTTCTTGGCATAGCCGGCATATACCTGGCCCTGGCCACAGATACGGCAGAGCTGAGCGACATTACCCGCCGGGAAACTGCTATGATTCTTTTATCAGCCTTTAATACCCTAGCCTTAACAATATATTTTTCCCTGTTTTAAGATTCCCGTTGTACGGAAAAATCGGCAATCACCGTCAACGCCCGCCTGGTACGCTGACAAGCGACAACTTGCAGGCTTTCTTTAGCCCGGGCGGCATATTCTTCAGCTTTTTGCATGGCATAATGAAATGACCCGCAATCAGCCAGCATACTATAGATTTGCCGCTGTTCACGGCGGGTAAAATTCTTTTTTGCCAATACAGGACGCAAGCTACCGGCCGCCCCGCTATTTAAAGCATGAATTACCGGGAGTGTAAAAATACCGTCGGCCAGGTCGGCACCGCCCTCCTTACCGGTTTTCTCCGGCGGGGTCATAAAATCAAGCACGTCGTCGCGAATCTGATAAGCCAACCCGATACACTGACCGTAAGCAGCCAGACCCTGCACCACTTCGCTGCCGGCTTCCGCCACCAGCGCCCCCAGGCGGCAGCAGGCGGCAATAAAGCCGGCGGTCTTTTTCGCAATCCGCCGCAGATATTCTTCTTCGGTAACTGTAATATCAAAATGGGCTGCCAGTTGGTAAAACTCTCCGTCCACCAGGTCATTAATAAGTTCCCCCACACCGGCTACAATTTCCGGACCAAGATAAGCTGCTTGGGTCAGAGTCCGGGCATAAAAGAAATCCCCCAGCAAAACTGCCGTTCTATTATTCCAAACGCTGCTGACTGTCGGAATGCCGCGCCGCTTGGGAGAATTATCAAGCACGTCATCATGCACCAAGGTAGCCATGTGTACCAGTTCCATCAAAGTAGCCAGCCGGACAGACCTGATATCGTGTCTGCCACCACCGGCAAGCAAGACAAGCGCCGGCCGCAGCCTTTTGCCGGAGGCGGACAAAAAATGATCCCGCACCTCACCCAGAAACGGGTTGGCTGAAGTGAGCGCCGTCCTGATTTGTTCCTCAATCACCAAAAGCCGTGGTTTTATGTCTTCCAAGACCTGTTCAAGTTCAGTCATCATAATACTCCCTGTTATCATCGACTTTCCTAATATTATCTCTCAAGACCCGGGACTTATGCCCGGATGTATAGATTAGCCCACTGTCCGCCATTATAAAGGAAACATGGTTAGGGAGGATAACCAATGCTTTATGATGTCGTTGTAGCCGGAGCCGGTCCCACCGGGGCTTCTGCGGCCCGTTTCTGTGCCGCGGCCGGGTTGCATACCCTGCTCGTAGATAAAAAAAGCTTTCCGCGGCCCAAACCTTGCGGCGGAGGTTTAACACTGGCCGCTGTCAGGGAAATGGAACTGCCGCTGCTGACAGAGCAAAAAGCCCAGGCTGTACATAGCCTGCGCTCTCATTTCGGCAGCCGGTGCTGCGAGGTCAGGCGGCCCGGCGGCTTTATGTACTTAATTGACCGGCCGGCATTTGACAAATATCTTTTAGACAAGGCCGTTGAAGCCGGCGCGTTTTTTTGTCAGGACACGATACTGACCGTAAACCAATGCCGGGAAACGGTACATATTTCTGCCTCCCGGGGCCAAATCACCGCCAAATACCTAATCGGTGCAGACGGCATCCGGAGCCAGGTAGCTAGGCACGTCAGACGCGGCCTCACCAGATACGGCCAGGGATTTTGCCTTACGGCCGAAGTCCCGGCAGAAAACTTCCGGTTGCCGCCCGCCACCGGGGTTATTGATATTTATTACGGTGTAGTGCCCTTGGGCTACGGCTGGGTTTTCCCCAAAACAAAAACAGCCTCCGTGGGTATCGGCGGCATATGGGCCGCACAAAAAAACCCCGGGGCTGCCTGGACAGCCTTTTTAAATATGCTGGAAATTACCTGTCAGAACTCTTTAAGTACCAAAGGGGCTTTCGTCCCTATTGGTGGAATTGGCCGGCGGGTCGCCCGGGACAGAGTGCTTTTGGCCGGTGACGCCGCCGGATTAGCAGACCCCTTCACCGGCGAAGGTATAAAATACGCACTCATATCAGGCAAGCTGGCAGCAGAGGCGGTGATTACCGCCTGCCATAGCCATACCGGGGAAAAAACTGCCGCCAAAAACTATCGCCAAAAACTAAACCGCAATATCAATGGGGACTTAGGCGCCGCCTTAAAACTATCCCTGCTCTTTTTTGGCTGCGCGGCACCAATGCACAGGCTATTTTATCATGACCCGGTATTTTTCCGGGAACTGCTGGAAGTATTTGCCGGCGAAACAGATTTCAAAAAATACTTAGGCAAAGTAATAAAGAGCATGCCCTTGGCATTGATTAAATCATTTTAATCTTTTGCACCCGCCAGGCGGTGCCGGCACTCCTGCAGCATTTCCCGGATAGGCAAAGCATAAGGACACCTATTTTCACACTCACCGCACGCGATACAGTGCGCAGCGTTACGGAGCAGCGGCCGGTATCTGTCAACAGCCCATTTATGCAAATCATATCTCATATAATAACCGTCCAATAGAAAAATTAAAGGGATGTCAATCCCCTCCATGCAAGGCTGGCAATACTCACAGCGCCGGCAAAAACGTGTACCCAATGCAGCCGCTTCCTGCATCAAAGCCTCGCGTTCCGCCCCGCTCAACGGCCGTATCGGCGTGCCCGCCGCCACATTTGACGCCACCTGCGCCAGTGTATCCATACCCGGAATAACAGTATCAACGCCTTCCTCCAGAATAAAACGCAAAGCCGCCGGCGCATTGGTCAGCGCACCACCGGCCAAAGGTTTCATCACAATCGTACCAATATTCTTTTGCCGGGCAAGGGGCAGCAGCTCATTGGCAGCCGCAGTCTCTACAGCGTTAAAGGGGAACTGCACGGTATCAAAGTTTCCGGTAGCCACGGCCTTGACCAGAACCTGCGGGATATGTCCGGTGATACCGATAAAGCGGATTTTCCCCTGCTGTTGTGCCGCCTGTAAAGCTGCCAGAGCACCGTCAGGAGCCAGCACCTTTGCCAAGGCGGCATCATCTTTAACATTATGCAGCTGATAAAGGTCAATACTGGAAACCTGTAAATTTGCCAGACTGTGGTTAATTTCAACCTCCATCTCCGCTTGCGTGCGGGCCATGGATTTAGTGGCAATAATGCCGCCCTGCCGGTTCCGGCCAAAAACCCGGCCAAACTTTTGTTCACTGTCCGTATAAGCCCTGGCAGTATCAAAAAAATTAATACCGGCCGCCAAGGCCGCTTCAATAATGCACTCAGCTTCGTTGTCCGCCACCCGCTGCACCGGAATACCGCCCATGCTTATCGCCGAAACCTTTAGTCCGGTTCGGCCCAATGTTCTGTAATCCAATATGCTTCATCTCCTTTACACCATTGCACTTTACACCATTTTAACAACCAGGCGGGGAAATATCAAATTTCCATTCTATTTAGTATGCGCTTGTCATTTTTCATTGCCTGTTGTATAATTTATATGCAAAACCACCCTTTGGAAAGGAGGTGCCAACATGACCAAAAATTGCGGCCTTAAAAGAACAGCTTTGCTCACGCTTATTGTTTTCCTGACCTTCAGTCTTGGAGCAGTATTGCTGCCGGGGTTGGAGAAAGTTGCCTGGGCCAAAGAAAAAGACAAAATAGATACCTTGGTAAACAATAAAACCGGCGAGGTAAAGCTGCAAACCAACGGTTTGGAAGATGTGATGAAAGAATACAAGGCCTTGATAAAGTGGGTAATTGGTTTTTGTGTCATTACCCTGGTAGCCATATTATCTCTACACTTTGTCAAGCTGGCCCAAAGCTCCGATCACCCGGAACGACGCAAGAGTGCGTTAAGCGGTATTTTCTGGACCCTGGTGGCAGCAGCCGGCCTTGGCTCAATAGGGTTTGTGATTGCCTTTGCCACCAAATCTTTCAGTGACCTGTAGGAGGTGCAGACATGAGCAAAAGCTACGGTGTACCGCCGGACACACGGGAAAAAGAACGCATCGTAGGCGGCATCCTGACTTGGGAACAAACCCAGTATTTTATCCTGGGCGTCATCCTCTGTGCCATTGTCTTCGCAACCTTCTCCGCCATTCTGAACACTATCTTGGGGGCTATCCTGGGACTGCCCCTTTTAGCTGTCGGGCCGGTACTGGCTTTCATGAAACGGGAAGACCTGCCGGTGGTGGACTACTACCGCCTCAGATACCGGCATAACCAAAAATCCAGGCAAATGCCTTACAAAAGGGGGTAGCGGAGTGTTTTGGAGCATTGTGGCAATTGTTTTTTTTGGCGTGATAGGCGCTGCCCTTTGGTATCTAAATAAAGAAATCAAAAAAACCGGACGCAGTTTTGGTGCCGGCGATAAAAAAGAAAACGCCCGGACAGCCCAGGACTTTTTACCTTTTAAAGAAATCATTAACGGCACTACCAGGCTAGGGGACCATAAGTACCGGCTGCATTTGGAGGTCGGCGCTGTCAACTACCGGTTAAAAAGCGAAACCGAGCAGGAAGTTATTGAGCTGGCTTTTAACCGGCTATGCACCGCGCTTGCTTTTCCCATCCAGATTTTTATTCAATCCAGAAAAATTGATAACAGCCGCATGGTGGCCGGCCTGACCAAAGACACGGCGGAAATCTGTGATAAATTCCCTCAACTGGCGGACTATGCAGCCAGGCACATGCAAAATATGGAAAACATAACCGAGCACATCGGCAATAACATTCAAAAACGCAATTATATTGTAATCCCCTGGGATTACGAAGGCGGTCTGGACAAACTTTCCGATGATGAGTTGGACGACTATGCGCTAAGAGAGCTTTACACCAGGTTAACCATACTAACCGACGAGCTAACCCGAGTAGGCATTCTGGGCCGGCCCATGAATTCCAAACAAGTGGCGGAACTGATTTTTACCACCTTTAACCGGGACAAAACCGGTTTTCAACAAGACCTCACAAATGACGGGTTCCTGTCACTGATGGTAAAGAATATTTATGATTATCTGCCGGCTAAAACACCCCAGGACAGACTGCTGGAAATGCTGGAACGGCTGGAAAACCAACTGCGGACAGACTTGACCGATAGCTTTGACCCCTGGCTGGAGCAGTCTTTAAATACGGTTATCGCCGTAAAACAAAAAACAATACAACGGAGTGAATTGCATGTTGTTCCGGAAGAAACCCAAGCCGCCGGTTAATAAAGCCCCGGATAAAAAATATAACCTGAGCCAGGGCGTGCTCCGCTTTGAGGACCTGCTAGCCCCGGATGATATCGACCGCAGCAACTTCAGCTACCTGCGGGTAGGCAGTAAATTCTGCCGGACTTTTATGATCAGTGCATATCCTGCCCGCGTCCATGTGGGCTGGCTGGATGAATTACTAAGTTATGAAGGCGATATTGATATTTCCATCCATGTGCACCCGTCAGACGAAAAAGAGGCACTGGACGAGATCAGCCTTAAGATTACCCAGTTGGAAAGCCAACTGGACATCGAACTGGAACGGGGCCGGAACCGGGAAATCAGCCGGCTGAAAAAATCTATTGATGCCCTTTACCACCAACGGGACCAAATGGAGCTGAACAACGAACGGCAATTCTACATCTGCATCCTGGCTACCCTTTACTGTGATACCCTGGAAAACCTGGATAAGGAAAGTGTCAAGCTGGAAACCCGCTTGAAGGCCAGGAAAATACACCTGCGGCGCGCTTACCTGCGGCAGGATGAGGCATTTCTTTCGGTACTGCCTTTCGGGGTCAACCATATTGATGATATGTACCGGAATTTTGACAGTTGGGCGCTAACCGGCACGTTTCCCTTTTATAACGCGGAAAT
>CAZWUW010000066.1:0-16242 GCA_964636895.1 uncultured Eubacteriales bacterium | reverse complement strand
TACGCCGGAACTGCGGGCGCGTTTTAACCGGCAGAAATGTCCCGCCCTGCGGCACGTTTTTGTTGTAGGCGGCTGCGGGTGTTTAGCCAAAGGGGATATTCAGTGGCATAACGAGATGACAGAAGCCTCCCGGGAAATTACGCCTGTGTGGGTGCACCGGCAGGACCCGATGTTTATTTTTTTTGCATCCGCCGCTCACGGCAGGCAAAAGGAGATAATTCATGTCCATAATGATATGATTGGTTACCTGGCTACGGGACGCCTGGTACTTGACTTGAAGCCCGGTGATATATATTGGTGTACGGCAGACCCGGGTTGGGTCACGGGGATTGTCTGCGGTTTTCTGACCCCCTGGTTATGCGGGGTGCCTATTGTGGTTAAAGGCGGCCGGATTAACGCCAAAGACTGGTATGAAACCCTGGCCAAATATAAGGTGACGGTATGGTACAGTGCGCCCGCGGCTTTTGGGCTGATGATGGAAAAATGTGAAAAATATTTATGCCGGTATGATTTGGGTAATCTACGTCACATTCTCAGTGAAGGTGAACCCTTGACTGCGGAAGTACTGGACTGGAGCCTGAAATATTTAAAACAGCCGATTTATGATATCGGGTATTTTTATTATCAGGGCGGGGTAGACAACCTGATTAATACTGCCGGTGAGCGGGTTGCTCCCTGCGAGGTGGAGAGCAAACTATTGGAACACCCGGCAGTAGTGGATGCCGGGGTCACCGGTAAAATGGACCCGCTGCGCGGGGAAATTGTGAAGGCTTATATTACTCTTAGTAAAGATTTTGACTGGACCGGTGATTTATGTGATGATATCCGGAATTTTGTTAAGCAGGGCCTAGCTGCCCATGCTGCACCGCGGGAGATTGAGGTTAGAATAAATATTCCCAAAACTAAAGAAGGTCAAGTTGACCGCTGCGTCCTCAAAGAATGGGCACTGGGCTTGGAAGAGTAAAAAATATGGTGATTGAAAACTTGTCCGAAAATGAGATATGTTATATGATATTGGTGTAAGAGAAATAATTAAAATATCTATAATATATTTCAGGAGGGGTTTTAATGTCAAAGCTTATTGCTGTTGCAGGCAAAGGCGGTACCGGTAAAACCACTTTTACCGCCTTGCTGCTCAAGGTACTGACCAACAACAAAAAATGCTCGGTACTGGCTGTGGACGCCGATCCTAATGCTAATCTAAATGAGGCCATGGGGCTTGAGGTGGAGAACACCATTTCCGAGGCGGTAGATGCAGTAAAACAATTGAACGCAGTACCTGCCGGTATGAACAAGGAACAGTTCATTGAATGGAAGCTCAGCCAGTCCATGGTCGAAACTCAATATGTTGACCTGCTGGTAATGGGTGTACCCCACGGTCAGGGTTGTTACTGTTACCCCAACGACCTGCTGCGCAAACATATGGATACCCTGCGGGACAACTATGATTATGTGGTTACCGACAACGAGGCCGGCCTTGAGCACCTGAGCCGGCAGGTGGTGCAGGATATTGATTACCTTTTTGTTATTAGTGATGCTTCTGCCCGTGGCATTCGTTCCGCCGGCCGCGTGAATGAAATTGTTAAAGGACTGTCAACCAAAGTGCATAACATTTATCTGGTGGTAACCAAAGCGCTGGAAAGTATTGATGAGCTGCAGGAAGAAATCACTGCTACCGGATTGGAATTAATCGGTGTAATCCCTTATGACCCGCAGGTAGCGGATTATGATTTAAAGAGTAAACCGTTATTTGACTTGCCTGATGATGCCAAGAGTGTCCTGGCGGTAAGCGAAATTATCAAAAAAGCAAATATATAGTTAATAAGCCTGCTGGGTATTCCGGCAGGCTTGATTATTAAAAAGGCCCAAGATTGTCAAGCCGTTTTGATCACCGGTAGAGGCGAGGAATGGTGGCTAAATTTTAACCCCCAACAAGAGCATGCAGCGGGAAAAGATAAATTACCACCCGCGGCAGATTATATAAATAAAAATCCCTTTGTTATTGATCCCATAGAACAGGAAATCCAAAAGTACAGGAATACTTTAAGAAAAATTAAATAATTAAAACGCTGATAAAAACAATACGGTCGGCAACTGTGCCGGCCGTATTGCCTGTTCATGGCCGACCGGCGGCAGACCGGCAGTATCTCCGGGGCACTGGGTGCTTTAAAAAATGTAGTGGAGCCGGGGAGATTTTCCGTCCGGTTATGGAGATAATAAAAAGAGAATACAAAAAACAGAATACAAAAACAGAATACAAAAACAGGGAGTGATGAAAAATGGTTAATGACAAGCAAAAAAAGTTTAAAAAGCCAATACCGAAAAATTTTGTGCCTACAGAATTGGGTTCCGCCATTCAAGCCAGTGTTACCGGACGGCCTGACGACAAAGAGTATCTGATTGATGATGAGGCAACCGAAAGAATTACCGGTAATCCGGGCGAAAGGCAGCCTGAATAAAGTGCCGGGTTTTGAACCCCGGCGCGTATTTATTGAAACAGCGGCGCTCGATTACCCATTGGGCAAAAAAATATATGATTTGTGCCGGCAGAAAAACATTGAAACGAAAATTATCAGTTCTCATAACCGGGTTTCCGGTATACCCGGTAAAACGCCGCCGGCCGGCTATGTTGAGGCCAAGCGCACCCTGGTGGTGGGGGTGCGGCGGAGCCTGAAGTTTGAAACCTGTAAACCCTCGGCCCATTATCAACTGCCACTGGTAACCAGTTGTCCGGGCATGTGCGAATACTGTTACCTGAACACTACGCTGGGAAAAAAACCGTACATTCGGGTTTACGTCAATATTGGCGAAATCCTTGGGCGGGCAGGTGAATATATAAAAGAGCGGGCACCGGAAATTACCCTCTTCGAAGGGGCGGCAACTTCGGATCCGCTGCCGGTGGAGTTGTGGACAGGCGCCCTGCGGGAGACTATAGAGTTTTTTGGTCGGGAAGAGTTTGGCCGGTTCCGGTTTGTTACCAAATTTACCGGTGTGGACGAGTTGCTTGAAGCGGGCCATAACGGACATACCAGGGTTCGTTTCAGCTTGAACAGCGATTATGTTATCTCTCAGTATGAGCGGGGTACACCGCGTTTAGCAGAAAGGGTCGGGGCGGCGGCAAAAATTGCTGAGGCAGGTTATCCGTTAGGTTTTATTATTGCGCCTATCATAGTATATAATGGCTGGCAAAAGGATTATGCCGGACTTTTTCGAGAATTACAAAGCCATTTGGCTGCCAGTATTGGTTCCGGCTTGACTTTTGAGTTTATAACCCACCGGTTTACGGCCCGCGCTAAAGCCAATATTTTGGATATTTTTCCTCAAACCCGGCTGCCTATGAGCGAAACAGAACGCCGGTACAAATTCGGTCAGTTCGGTTATGGCAAATATATATATCCAAGTGATGTTTTTGAGGAGGTAAAGGGTTACATGTACGAGCAGGTGATACAATATTTCCCGCAGGCCACGATCGAGTACATGGTTTAAATGGTGGGTATTGCATTTTACCCCCATTTTACTTAAAATATATGTAGCCTTTCAAAACAGGGGGATATGCCATGCCTTTTTTGGACTGCCTGGCCGTTGCCGTTGCCGGTTGCTTCGGTGCCGTTGCCCGGATCCTGCTGGAAAAACTGCTGCCGGTCGAGCTTGCCTCGTGGCCGGCATATTTTAACAGCTGCCTTCTCGTTGCGCCGATATGAATGTCAGTTTATAATAAAAGTTGTTTGCATAAAAATTGTATTAGGGAGCGAAGTTGATGTCTGTACGAAAAGTTGCAATTCTGCTGTTGACCTTTATGCTAATGGGATTATTTGTTTTGCCGGCCTGGAGTATCCCGGCGGTAGTGGGGCAGGCAGCGGTGCTGATAGACAGTAAAACCGGAAAAGTACTTTACAATAAAAACATGCATGTTCCGCTGCCGCCAGCCAGCACAACCAAAGTGCTCACCGTAGCGGTGGCCCTGGAACAGGGCAAACTTGATGATATTGTTACTGTCAGTAAAAACGCGGCTGCTCAGGAAGGCTCATCCATTTATTCCACCGAAGGCGAAAAATTTACCTTGGAACAGTTGCTGTATGCGGTGATGCTGGGGTCGGCCAACGACAGTGCGGTGGCGGTTGCCGAACATATTGCCGGCTCAGTTGAAAATTTTAGCGGATTAATGAACAAAAAGGCCCGGGAGTGGGGCGCCAAGAATTCTAACTTTGTTAATCCCAACGGTTTACCGGCACCCAATCATTACACGACCGCATATGACCTGGCCATGATAACCGGTCATGCTATGACTATACCCAAATTCAGAGAATTAACCAGCACCGATTTTAAAGACATTCCCCGGGTGAATCCATTATCCCCCAAAAGGATTTGGAACCATAACAAATTAATCCGGGGTGGTAAATGGTATTATCATGGGGCCAACGGTGTAAAAACCGGATATACCCGTGAAGCCAAACAGTGCCTGGTTTCTTCCGCTATCAGAAACAATCAGGAGTTTATTGCCGTGGTTTTGGCCTCCGAAGGCAACAATATCTGGACAGATACCCAGAGTCTTTTGGATTACGGGTTTGCCAACTTTCGGACGATACAATTGGTGGCGCCTGGTGCACATGTTAAAGAAGTGGCCGTTAGAAGAGGGGTTTCCGATGTCAGGCTGGTCACTGAGGCAGGCGTTTATTATACTGCCGCCAGTGGCGAGCAGGTTAATACCACTAGCCGGGTAGAGTTGTTTCCGGAGATTACCGCGCCTATTGTAGCAGGCCAAAAGCTGGGCGAAGTCAGGTATTATAAAGAAAACCGGGAGATTGGCACAGTAGGCCTGATCGCTGCCGGCCAGGTTGCCAGAAAGCCACTGGCCAGCCCGGCAGTTATAGGACCGCTCTTTGGTGGTACGGCCATTATCGGGTTAATGGTGATGTTTGGCTTTGTTCGGCGTAGCAGGATGAGACGCCGGCGTTATAAAACAACTTTGCACCGGAATATTTACCGGTAGAAGGCAGGTGCGCTTATGTCCGAATTTTTTAAAGTGGCTTTACGCGACCAGATGGAAAAGGTCTTTACCGCTTTTTTTACCTGGGGACTGGGGATGGTGATTATGATTGGGTATAGTTTTTTTGCGCTGTGGCTTAAAAACACCTTTAATACATATGTGATGATTGGCGGGGCCTTGATTTTTCTTGCGGTGGCTTACTTTTTTATTGATATGTGGTGGAGTTACAACCGGTTGAAACAGTTGAGCCGAATAAAAGGTTTATAAGTTTTTGAAAAAAAGGTTATACTAACCTCACATCCTAGTGAGGTGATTGTTATGACAAACAGGAGAAAGCCGCCTGCGCTCAAGTTGGTGCAGAATAAAACGGATCTTGAATTTTTACACGACCGAATCATAAATAGATTGGATACCAGAGAAAAAAATTACATTTGCCAGTTGCTGAGAAGGAATAATAATTCTGTTAAAACAATGCTTTACCCATACTTAGAATCTTTTGACGGGGATATTGCCGGGGTGCTGGAGGCGCTTGATTCAGTACTGGAAGTACATGCCAGAGAGTGTTATGCCATTGGCGTGCTTGACACCCTGCAGCGCAAAAAAGAATACGGAATACGAGA
This sequence comes from uncultured Eubacteriales bacterium, assembly GCA_964636895.1. Lineage (GTDB taxonomy): Bacteria > Bacillota > Thermincolia > Thermincolales > CAZWUW01 > CAZWUW01. Next base: position 10,635 of record CAZWUW010000066.1, on the reverse strand, counting down.
AAAAAACCTGATTAAATAATGCCTAATCAGGTTTTTTATTGTCAGAAGAAGGACTTTTCAACAAAAGTGTCGAAAAAATGCTAATTGTAAATAGTTTCTCTGTCATAATGAAGGGAGCGGGTTATCGGGTGAAACGTACTTTTGGTTTTAAACTGGTAGTAGTGTTTGTACTCACTATGTTTATTGTATCTACCGGCATAGGATTATATGCTTTATCCAGTATGGATGATCAAATTGACGAATTGATTGCGAACAAATTGAATACGAATCTTAGTTTTAGCCAAGAGTTGTTAAATCAAGAGTATCCCGGGGATTGGTCCGTCAAGGATGGGATTTTGTATAAAGGTGAATATCAGGTTGACAAAGAATTTCCTTTTGTGGAAAAAATGGCTGAAATAACCGGCAATACTGTTCAGCTTTATTTTGGCGCCGAGCAATTGGCCGCTTGCAAGGCACATGTGGAGTCGCACCAGAAGATTAAAAAAATAGATCAGCAGTTACTGGGGCAAATTCAGAAAATAGAAAAAGCAAAGGTCATACCCAGCCCAGGGCACAAGGGTTCTCAAGCCGGGGTGTTCACGTTCAGGGACAGTTCCGGTGAAACGTTAGGTTTTTTTGTGATTAAGCTTGCTGACGATGCCTACAATCATATTACGAATACGGTACAAATGAAGTTAATGGTTGGTTCTTATGTGGCCATGATTATTACCAGTATTGTCTTTTTCTTCCTCACCAAAATAATTTCCCGTCCCATACCGATTATTGTTGATGGCATGACTGCAGCTGAAAAAGGTGACCTGACGGTTAATCTCGATATAGACACAGACGATGAATTTGCCTTGTTGGGTGATAAATTTAACAGTATGATCAAAAACCTGGCCGACCTTACCAGGAGTGTTGTCAATGTGGCGGATCAGGTAGCCGGTTCGGCCGACCTGTTAAATGCCGGGGCCGGTGAATCATCCAAGACCACAGAGCAAATAGCCGCGACAATTCAGATGGTCGCTACCGGTACTGAGGACCAGGCCAAAAGTATTGAACAGACATCTACCACCATCAATGAAATGACCACCGGTATCCAGGAAGTGGCCAGCCATGCCCAGGATGTACTGGCTGCCGCTAATGAGGCCAATGCTATGGCAGCCGAAGGCGGCCGGGCAGTGGGTAAGGCCATTCAACAGATGCTGTCCGTTAACAAGACAGTAAACAGTACCGCCAGGACAATTCGCACTCTTGGGGAGCGGTCGCAGAAAATCGGCTATATTGTAGATGTTATTACCGGCATTGCCAAGCAAACTAATACCCTGGCCTTAAATGCTGCTATTGAGGCAGCGCGGGCGGGTGAACATGGCCGCGGCTTTGCCGTGGTAGCGGAAGAAGTCCGGAAGCTGTCGGAACAGTCGCAGGATGCGGCCAGGCAGATTGCCGACCTGATTATGGAGATTCAGGTTGAGACCGGGCAGGCCGGGGAAACTATGGAGGTTGGCATTCAGGAAGTGGTTTACGGTTCTGAGGCTGTAAACGGTGCCGGAGATGCGTTTAATGAAATAATTAGCACAGTGAATAAAGTAGCCAGGCAGATTCAGGAGGTTTCCGTTGCTACAGAGGAGATGGCGGCAGGTGCCGAACAGGCGGTAGCAGCTGTTCAGAATGTAGCCAGTATATCTGAAGAAACCGCTGCCAGTGCCCAGCAGGTAGCCGCAGCTGCGGAGGAGCAAACGGCCTCCATTCAGGAAGTGGCTGCCTCGGCAAATGTTTTGGCCCAACTGGCAGACGAGCTGAGAAGTCTGGTACGGCATTTTAAAGTGGATTAAAAAAGTGGTGGCCGGGTATTTTAATCGCAGCTATGCCGGTCAGGTACCAGCCGGATAATCAGATTGGCAAACTGCCGGGTAAAAGGCAACACAGCCGCACTGCTGACAATGTTGAAAACGGTATGGGCATTGGCCACCTGGCGAGCCAGTACCGGGTCTGTGCGGGCAATCAGGTCACTGAAGGGGAGTAGGAACGGTAAAAATATTGCCACTCCAACGACGTTTAGCATCACATGGGATGCAGCCACCCGTTTGGCGTGCACGGAACTGCCGATGCAGGCGAGAACCCCGGTGATACAGGTGCCGATATTACTGCCATATATTATGGCGATGGCCGCGGGCAAATCGATCATACCCTGGTGCGCCAGGGCGATTACGACCCCGGTGGTGGTGCTGCTGCTGTGAATCAGGGCGGTGAAAAGAGTGCCAGCCAGCACACCCAGCAAAGATGATGCACTCATAGTGGCCAGGATATTGATGAAAAAGGGCGAATCCTTTAGTGGGGTAAGGGCCTGGGACATAATGGCGATACCGAAAAACACCACCCCAAAACCGACAATGGACTGTCCCAGGTAACGCCAGCCCTTTTGTTTAGACCAGGTCATAATGATCGCCCCGAGCCCGATGGCCGGGAGGGCAAGCTCCTCAAACCGGAAAGAAATGAGTTGGGCGGTCACGGTAGTCCCAATATTCGTACCCAGAATAACCCCCACCGCCTGGTAGAAACTGATGATGCCGGCATTAACCAAGCCGATGGTGATTACCGTGACGGCGGTGCTGCTTTGTACCAACGCGGTGATTGCAGTACCGGCCAGGGCACCGGTTAGAGGGGTGCGGGTCAGTGTCTGCAGGGCGCTGCGCATCCGGCGCTGAGCCACATTTTCCAGGCCGGTTTTCATAAACTGCATGCCAAAGAGCAGCAGTGTTACGCCGGCCGAGAATTTCAAAAAAGTTAGCACAGCCTGCAGCCTCCTTCCTATTAAATTAACTTTTTTATAATAAGATTTATGGCAGCAAATCCGCTAATATGTCAATCCAATAATATGCCAATCCAAAATTTCTACTATTGACTGTAGTAAGTGAAAGTAGTATCATATAGTTAACATTAGCAACAGGCTAAGGGGGGGGTAAGCATGTTTTTCAAACAAATCATTTCGGACTTTAAACCCCACAAAATCGGGTTGCGTAAAGTGCTTGGCGACCTGGAAGTAGATATCATGCAAATCGCCTGGCAGGAAGAGAAATCCACTGTCCGGGATGTTTACGAAAAACTCCGCCTGAAGAGAGAAATTGCTTACACTACTGTAATGACTATTATGAGCAGGTTAGCTGAAAAGAAGCTGTTAGAAAAAGAAGAGAGCGGTAATTCCTTAATTTATAGGCCCACCGTTACGGAGCAGGAATTTGCCCAAAAGGTGGTAAGTGAAGTATTGGACGGTCTGCTGGAAGGTTTTGCCGAACCGGCCTTATCTCACTTTGTTGACCGCATGAGCAACGAAGATGAACAAAAAATTGCCAAACTTGAAGCACTAATCAAAGAAAGGCGGTCCAGGGGGGCTGAGTAAAAATGTTTAACGATTACTTCATCGCCGAAGTAGCCCATCCTTTTATTTTGTATGTCTTTTTTGGCACATTATTTGCTTATGCGTTAGCTAAACTGGCCGTCCGGTATTTTAAGCTGCAGACAGCAGGAGCCAGGGTTTACCTGATGTTCCTGCCGCTCATCCTGCCGTTTCTGGCGTATCCGGCTTTCCGGACCCTGGAAGCAAATAAATGCTATTTCACGATGGATGCTTCGCATAAAACATTAAATATCATTAATTACTGGTTATGCTCCGCAGGCAGTTTTCTGGCCACAGTCCTGACCCCGTTATTCCTTATTGCCCTAAGTATTGCCCTGCTAAAATGTGTTATCAGCTGGTATGCCTGCCGGCGGATAGTTGCGAAATACGGTTTTGCTACTCCAGAAGAGTATCCGGCAGTTTTTGAGCTGCTGGCGGAGCTGGTAAGCCGGGCCGGTATGCAAATGCCAAGATTAGTGATTACCGGAGATAAATTTGCCCGGTCATTTACTTTTGGTTTCCGGCAGCCGGTGATCGTATTGTCTGAAGGTTTGTTGACCCACCTGGATGAAGACGAGACAGAAACCGTCTTGGCTCACGAATTGGCTCATATTATAAGGGCCGATGCTGTTTCCAACTGGCTGACGGTGGTATTGCGGGATATAATGTTCTTTGCGCCCGTTATTTTCTGGGTATTCAGGGAGTTGATGCAGGAAAAAGAAAAGGCCGCAGATGACATTACCCTGCGCCTGACCCGTAAGCCGATGGCTTTTGCCCAGGCTTTGATCAAAGTCTGGCGCTTATCCCCCAGGACTTTTATGGACTCGCTGCTGCTGGACAATGTGATGCCTAACCCGCATTTTGTAAATAATGCCGGGGTCTTAGAACACCGGGTGCAGCGGATAATTAATGATTCCGGACTGGGTTTTGCCGGCCGGAAAAAAGTCCTGCTTATCTGCGGGGCAATTATTGCAGCAACTTTAGGTTTGTTGTATCTGGTATGCTAACCAGTACCCAAAAAGTACTGGCGCTTTTTTGAACCTGCCTACTACGATGCTTAGTAGGGACGCAGCTAATATTTTAAGGAGGTAGTAATGTCATGAGCCGTGAGGAAAAAAGAGACAGATTTGTCAACGAAAATCAACCCAAAAGCAAGGCCGGCACTTACTTTTTAATTGGCGTGCTGGGTTTTGCCATTGTGGTGGTGGGCGCTTTTTTTGCTTTGCGCAAACCGGCCGGTCCGCCCTGGGCAATTAAAGTCGATGGTGTCAGTTATGCAGGTAAGACCCTGCAAACGGAAAAAGTTCCGGTAGAGTTTTCAGGGGGTAAAGTGACGCTCAAACTGGACGATATAAAAAACAAAAAGCTGGTTACTTTTGATGTGCCCGGTATAAAATTTGCGCTGGCTAACGGTACAAGTTTTGATTACTTACCGATACTGGCTTACGTATCCCCGATTGGCAATGTGATTGTCGCCGCCAGTTTGTGTGAACCCTGCAGCGGGACAGAGTTTTCGATAAGCAATGATACCCTGGTTTGCAACAGCTGCGGGACTACCTGGGACCTCGAGAGGTTAAAGGGGATTCAGGGCGGTTGCCCGGACCACCCGCCGGAAGTACTAGAATATAAAGCTGAGGGCGACAAAATAGTTCTTGATGAAGCCAGGCTCAAACAGTGGCAGCCAAGGCCATTTTAAAAGACTTGGCCCTCTGACTGGGGGAATAAAAAATGGAGGAATTCCATGTTGCGCCAGAGACAGATGCTGAGTTACAGCGCCTGCGAAAAAAAGACCGGCTTTATATCTGGATTAGTGGAATAATCCTGTGTATAATACTGGTGTTAACAGTCGGTTTATATCTCTATCACCGGCCATGGGTAGTCAGTGCCGCAGAGCATGCCGCCGGTGCCAAGTGTGAATATAACGGTGGGACTTCCTGTTGCGGCAGTCCGCGTCAGGTGTCGTCCGGCGACCGGGTACAAATACTGGCCGATGTTGCGCTGGCCAAGTTCCAGACCGAGGGTGGACATCAGACAGTTACGGCCAAAGTGACGGACTACGGTTGTCATATACAGATCGATATTTATAATAGCAAGAACAAATTGATCAAAAGTTATGGATATCAGGGCAAAGTCTTGTATGAAATCAAGTAAGGTGGTGGCCGTAAGAATGAAGCTTTACAACATAGCTTTTAATGACCTGCGCCGGCGCAAAGCCAAAATGGCTTTCCTGGTAATTGGCATGGTAATCGGGATAGCAACCATTGTGGCCCTGTACACTATAACTACTGCCATGGAAACGGAAATAGCGGACAAATTTGACCAGATCGGGGCCAATATGACGATAGTACCGCATACCGATGACCTGTCGTTGTCTTACGGCGGCGTCAGTGCGGCTGATGTGGCCAACAATGCTAAAGAACTTGATATGTCCGCCATCCCCAAAATTATGTCCATAAAAAATGACGAAAACATTGCCATTATTGCCCCGAAACTGCTAGGGGCCATGAAGACCGATGGCCGGGACAAGCTGGTGATGGGTGTGCAGTGGGAAAATGAGTTGCGGATGAAACGCTGGTGGAAGGTTGACGGTCGAAAACCGAGCCAGTCGGATGAAATTTTACTTGGCGCACATATTGCCCGGGAGTTAAATAAAAAGCCTGGCGATGAAGTCATGCTGAACGGGAAAGAGTTTAAGGTGGGCGGAGTATTGAATGAACTGGGTGGTCAGGAAGATGCCGTGATATTTATGGACCTGACTGTCGCCCAGCAAATGCTGGGAAAAAAAGACAAGCTGAGTTTTCTGGAAGTAAGCGCCCTTTGCAGTACATGTCCTATTGAAGAAATAGTTCTGCAGATTTCCGAAAAGCTGCCGGAAGCCAAAGCCACTGCGATTAAAGAGGTGGTACAAGCCAGAAAGGACTTTGTAGACCGGTTCTCGAATATGGCCCTGGCGGTTTCCGGTATTGTGCTGGCTATTGGTTCACTGGTGGTGTTGATTACGATGATTTCTTCTGTGAACGAACGCACCAGGGAAATTGGCATATTTCGGGCGATCGGCTTCAGACAGAGCCATGTCATGGGTATAATCCTGTTGGAAGCGGCAGTAGTGAGCATTATCGGCGGATTTGCCGGGTATCTGATTGGTATGGGCACAGCAAAGTTTGCCGCCCCGGTGATTGCCCAAATGGATGTGGCGATTAAATGGGATTTATTTATTGGCCTGGCGGCGATTGGCCTGGCTCTCGTGATAGGGCTTTTAGCCAGCCTTTTCCCGGCTGTTCAGGCGTCGCGGCAGGATCCGGTGGAAGCGTTGCGGTTTATATAACAGGGGGTGGAGAGCAGTGAGTTTGATTGAAGTAAAAAACGTGACCAAGGTATACAATGGCGGAGAAGGCAAAGTGGTGGCATTAGGCGGTGTCAGTCTGACCGTAGAGGAAGGGGAGTTTATTGCCCTGATGGGTCCCTCCGGTTCCGGCAAGAGTACTCTGTTGACCATGCTAGGCGCAATGAACCCGCCAACCGAAGGTGGAATTATTATTGACGAAATACCGGTATACCAGCTTCCTTCGGAGAAACGCGCCGACTTCCGGAGTGAGTATCTGGGCTTTGTGTTCCAGCAGTTTCAATTGATTCCTTATTTGACAGCCGCTGAGAATGTGATGCTGCCACTGGCTATTACCCGGCGTTCCAATAAGGAGCAGTATCAAATGGCCAAAAATGTATTGGAAAAGGTAGGTCTCGGCAATAAACTTGACCGGCTGCCAAACCAGTTATCCGGTGGTGAACAGGAACGGGTGGCTATTGCCCGGGCCATTGTAAACAACCCGCCTATTTTATTTGCCGATGAACCTACCGGTGCATTGGACAGTAAGACCGGGGAAGAAATTATGGGCCTTTTTAAAACCTTAAACAAAGAAGGGCAGACCATTATCATGGTTACCCATAATCCTGAATGTATGACTCATGTCCAGCGGGCAGTTTTTATTCGCGACGGCTTGCTGGACAAAGGCGAGCCGGCTAAGAAGCGTGCAGTTGTTTAGGAGGGTTAAAAATGCAGTTAAAAGATATTGCCATTAACAATTTGCGCCGGCGCAAAACCAAAATGATCTTCATGGTTTTTGGTATGGTTTTTGGTATCGCCACCGTAGTGACCTTGTTTACCATTACTTCATCGATGGAAACCGGCATGAACAAGAAGTTTCAGGAAGCCGGTCTGAAAGTGGCGGTAACCCCCAAGACCAATACCCTGTCTTTTGCTGTCGGCGGTATTACTGTAGCCTCCGGGGTGTCCTATGACGTCGGTGAGATTCATGAATCGGCTGTGGCAGAGATTAAAAAAATAAAGGATATTGACAAAGTGCGGGTGATTTCGCCAAAAGTCCTGGGGGCGGTGGAAATCGACAAAAAAAAGATTCTGGTAGTTGGTATTGATTTTCCGGCTGAACTGAAAATCAGAAACTGGTGGACCATTGTGCCCGGGGGCAAACAACCGGCAGCGGATAATGAGGTGTTAATCGGGAGCCGGCTGGGGATGGTGCTCAAAACACAACCGGGCGAAGAAATCATGATTAAAGGAACGCCGTTCAGGGTTGCCGGTGTATTGGATGAAACCGGAGCTGATGAGGACAGTATCGTCTTTATGAAAATGGAACCGGCACAAAAACTGCTGAAAAAAGAAGATATTTACAGTTTTGTGGAGATTAATACCGAACGGGATGAAATAATGATGAACCGGATTATCGGGGAGATTGCCAAACAATTGCCTGAGGCCCGGGTAAAACAGGTCAAGGAAGCCACCGAAGCCAGAAAAGAGCTGGTGGAGAGGTTTGCCAAGTTTTCGCTGGTGGTATCGCTGATTATGTTGTTAATAGGGTCGTTGATTGTCATGACTACCATGATGTCCTCGGTTAACGAGCGCACCAGGGAAATTGGTATTTTTCGCGCTATTGGCTTTCGTAAAAGCCATGTCATGCGAATTATTTTGTTGGAGGCCGGGATTGTCAGCGGTCTGAGCGGTATTATCGGCTACCTGGCCGGTATGGGCGTGGCCGTTGTGGCGGCACCGTTTATGGATAGCGTAAAGTTGGACATATCTTGGAATCCGCTGATGGGCATCGGGGTTATTGTACTGGCGGTGGCTGTGGGCGTGCTGGCCAGCATTTATCCGGCGACCAAGGCATCCAGGCTTGACCCGGCAGAAGCCTTGCGGTTTATATAAGTAAACCGCTCAACTAAATATTATGGGCCGCGTGTTAACAAACACGGGGTTCTTTCTTTTTAGAGGGCAAAAATGTACTATTGACCGTAGTACTACGATATAGTATTATATTTATAGTGTTACGCAAATACTAAACTTAAATATAGGGAGCTGAGAAGATGAGTCATACAGATAAACGGGCTAAATTTACCAATGAAGGCAGCAACGGCGGGGGAGTAAAGAAGTATTTTTTTATCGGATTAGTAGGAATAATCGTTGTTGCGGCTGCGGTCTACTATTATACTAATTCCAAGAGCAGTGCAGATGCGGGACTTTACAATGCCGGTGCCGTGAATTATGCTGCCGGTACCCTACAGATGAGCAAAATTCCGGCCGAAATATCGGGTGGCAAGGTGACCGTGGATTTAAAGACGGTAAAAGAAAAGCAAATGGTCACTTTTGATGTTCCCGGGGTTTCTTTCAAACTGGCCAATGACACTCCTTTTAATTATTTACCCATGTTGGTCTATGTCTCACCCAAAGGCAATGTGGTTCTGGCTACCAGTTTATGTGAGCCTTGCAGCGGCACCAGTTTCCGGATAGAAGGAAACCAACTGGCCTGTAATGCCTGTGACACCAGATGGGATTTGGAAAGCCTGCAGGGCATTTCAGGCGGTTGCATGAAATACCCGCCGGAAACCGTAAAGTATACTGTTGAAGGCAATAAGCTGGTGCTTGACGAAAATATGTTGAAGAGCTGGCAGCCAAGACCGCTGTAAAAGTTATCTTGACGAGGAGGACTGACCATGAATGATGACTTCGTAGTTCCCCAGGAAGTGCAGGAGGAACTGACCAGGCTCAGAAAGAAAAACCGGTTTTACACTGTTGCTTTTCTTGGTTTACTCACCGTGGGTATACTGTCTGGCACTGTAATGTATGCCAGGCAGCAGGCCAATGCTGAAATGAGCAAGTATTTTGGCGCTTATTACAATGCGGAATATACCGCGACCAATGGCAATACCGCCGGTGGCGCGGCTGGAGGCGCGGCCGGTAGCGGCTGCGGCGGCAGTGCCGGCGGCGGGGCCAGCGGTAGTGCCGGGGGATGTGGCAGCGGCAGTGCCGGCGGTTGTGGCGGTGGCGGCGGCAGCGGCGGCAGTATCCTGCAGCAGGCGGGCGTTACCCTGGCTGACCTGGAAAAGCAGGGGCTGGCGGCCTTTGTTAAAGAAACGGGCAACAAAAACGTTGTAGTCAAGGCCAAAGATTACGGCTGCCATATTCAGGTTGATATTTACGATGCCAATAATCAGATGCTCAGAAGTTACGGTTTTAAGGGCGAAGCTTTATATGTGATTAAATAACAGGGACGCAGGTCCCTTTTTTCTTTGCCTGCTATTGCCTGCTTTTGCCCGCCGCTACTTGTAATGGAAACTACGGCTGTAGTATAATTGTTTTAATTATACTGTTAAGTTTGGTAGGGGGCGATGGCAGCATGATTCTGCAGGAGGTACTTCTGGCGAACCGTCTTTTTGTACAGGAATACGGCGCTAAAGCAGCCGAGAGAATGCACCACACACCGCGCCGGCAGGTTGCTGTTTTCACTTGTATGGATACCAGGCTGGTAGATTTTTTGGAACCGGCGCTGGGCATTGGGCGGGGGGATGCTAAAGTAATCAAAAATGCCGGCAACCGTATCCGGCCCGGCAGCGAAGATGTCATCAGAAGCCTGGCAGCGGCGGTATATCTGCTGAATGTCAAAGAACTGCTGGTTATTGGACACCTGGATTGCGGCATGTCCCGGGTGGACCGGGAGGTTTTGGTCCGGCGTATGCGGGAATACGGCATTGCGGAGGAGGCGATAGCCAAAGTTGATCCGGTGGAATGGCTGGGCGGTTTCCGTGATTCCGAAGAAAATGTGGCCGAGGCGGTGGCGGCAATCAGGGCGCATCCGTTGATACCGGCGGTGATTCCGGTACATGGCCTGCTATTTAACCCTGATACCGGGGAACTGAAAATGGTTGTCGACGGTTATGCGGCGGCTGACCACCGAGCAGCAGAGCACCCG
>CAZWUW010000065.1:0-16357 GCA_964636895.1 uncultured Eubacteriales bacterium | reverse complement strand
GCCCTTTTGGATACATTTCTCCCTTCATCTGCCATCGAATGCCGAGAGGCTATTGTACTTAAAATAATTTTACCACAATAACCATATTTTGTCGAAGGGGGCTTTATTGTTTTAAAGCATTATTATAACGTGGGTTAATCTCTGGTTAGCGGCAGTACGGGACAATTATGTCAGCTTTTGGCAACGTTTAGCTGCCAAGAAACACCAAATTTATCTTCGACCCAAGCAAACTTTTCACTAAATGGATATGCCGCTAAAGGCATTAAAACTGCGCCGTCCTGAGATAATTTTTCAAAGAGCCGGTTAATCTCGGCTTCCGTATCGCAGGACACATACAATGAAATGGCCGGCGTAAATGTAAATTCATGCTTAACGTTGCTATCAATACACATAAACACTTGTCCGTTTAATGAGAATGTAGCATGTACCACCTTGCCCTCTTCTCCGGGCTCATTGGCTCCATAACGGGTAATACTTATTATTTCTGACCGTTCAAATAATGAGGTATAAAATTTCATCGCTTCTTCAGCTTTACCCTCAAACATCAAAAAGGTAGTTATTTTGGGATTTGCACTTGTCATTTAGCCAACTCCTTTTTTCAATTTTTCTTATGACTGCCTCACGTTTCGCCACCCTCATAATTGAATTGCCAATCAATGCCAAACTTATCTTTTACCTTGCCATAACATTTGCTCCAAAAAGTTTCTTGCAGCTCCAATTCTACAGAGCCGCCTTCTTGCAGCTTATTAAAAAAAGTTTTTATTTCATCAATACTGCTAAACAAGTGCAATAAGTAGCCCCGCGCGGCCAGCCCTGCCTGGTTTCGTGCTTCCAGTAAAGGTTCCCGAACCTCTTCAATACCTCAGTCCTCTTACAATTTCATAATCAAGGATTCTTTTACGCTCTTTCCAATCTGGCATATGTACGGTTAGGAATTCATAAAAATCTTTATTATGTTTGGGATACAAAAAATGCGTTAACTCATGTAAAACAACATAATCAATGCATGGCGCCGGGGCTTTGTATAAATAATAATTCAGATTTATTTTGCTATGATTCCTGGAGCAGCTACCCCAAAGAGTCTTCATTTTTCTAACTTGAAGAGCAGGTTTATCAATCCCATGTTTGGCAATAATCGGGTATAGCCTATCAATTACCCCAAGAAAATACGACTTACTCTGTTTGGTAACGGGCGATTTTCTTCACATTATTATCGTATAGGATGAAATAACGAATGAGTTCCAGTAATCTCTCTTTTGAGAGCAAGGAAACAATCGCCCTGTCCTGTTCGATAACCTGTCCGTCCGGACTGAGATTATTGCATTTTTCCTGCTGCCATTTATAACGTTCTGTCAATTATCTCGGCAGTTGGCTTACAGTGCTGAAGCTGCTTGAACAAAACACCGCACATGTATGCAAAACATGTGCAGATACTGCGCAACTCCTGTAAACCGACCAACAGCGGTTTTCGGGTGTTTTCTTTTCCCCCGTAAATAACATTTGGTGAAATTAATGTCAACAGAAATTATAAGTATTTTTTATTGTTGGTTAATAACATTTGATGGTCTGCGATAATTGCCTTTGCTCATTAAGAATGGAATGCTTTTTTTATAGTTGAACGCTAACTATTTTCGGAATGGTTATGTCTATTTGCCAAGAATAAAATTGACCTCACTTATGATACTTCTCACCCCGGTTAATCTTAAAAGCCCGGTAAATCTGTTCCACCAGCATTAACCGCATCAACTGATGGGGGAAAGTCATTCTGCCAAAGGATAGCAGCAGGTGCGCCGCATCCAGCACAGAGCGGTGCAGGCCCAATGAACCGCCGATAATAAAAACAACCTCGCTTTTACCATTCAATGCCCAGCCGGCAAAGCGTCCGGCCAGATCTTCGGAGGACATTGCCTCCCCCTCTATAGCCAAAGCAACGATAAACGCCCCCGGCTTCAGGTGGCGTTTTATTTTTTCCGCCTCCTTCAATTTGGTCTTTTCTTCATCAGCTTCAGAGGCATTGACCGGGTCTTTTTCATCCGGCACTTCGGCAACTTCTACCTTGGCATACAAGCCCATACGCTTCAGGTATTCTTTAACTCCGTCGGCAATGTACTTTTCTTTTGTTTTGCCTACCGCTACAAGCTTGATATGCATGGCAATCCCCTTTATACTATTATTATAGTCTATATGACCCTTAACTATATTTAATAAATGGTGTGGAAAAAAGAAGGATATTGTCGAATATTAGCGAAATAAATGAAATGCATAACAAGCTACCGGAGGTTTTAATAAATGGATAAGATACCAATAATTTCTCTAATTCTATACTCGTTCCCTGAAAGCATTGTTTTTATTTCTTTAGGTTCGGCCTTATATGGATATAATGTCAGAGAAAATTTTAGGAGAATTCTTCTTTATGGCCTTTGCATGACTGTGGCGGCTTACTTTATCCGGGCTCTGCCGCTTGAATTCGGAGAAATAATTGCCATTTTATTAGTTGTGTTTACTTGCCTGGCCGCTATTATACTGAGACTGGGCATAATCAAAGCCACTTTCGCCATTCTTACCAGCTATATTATCCTGCAGTTGGCGGAAAGTACAATTATGCCGCTCATTCTTAATATTTCCGGCTTAAGTTTTGACCAGGTTATTAAAGATTCCCTGCTGAGAGTGGTAATTCCCTGGGTATACCTATCATTGCTGGCCCTACTGACTTTATTTGTGATTAAAAAGAAGATTTCCTTTGTTCCGACCACCAATCCGCTTGAACCAAAAACCGCCAGCGGCAAAATGATTCTCTGGCTGATCGGACTCATTCTGCTCCAATCCTTAATCGGGCTTACTATTAACTTAGTGTTCTACATAAATATTTTTTCTAATAATGCGCCTCAGACAGTGCTCCTGGAAGCCAAGTGGTTAAGTCAGGTGTTGGGACTTTTGCTGGTAATACTGCCATTGGTATCAATTTTTTTGATTCGCAAACTTTTCAACATAGTGGAAAAGGAAAATATTATCGCCAGTCAGGAGGCCTTTATCGATAACATTAACAATCTTTTTAATACTATCAGGGCTCAGCGCCACGACTTCCTGAACCATGTGCAGATCCTTGATTCTTATCTGAAACTGAATAAAATATCTGATGCCCTCGATTATATGTCCGATATTATTGAAGAGACAAAAGAAATAAGTGAAATTATTATTATTAACAACCCCTTCCTGAATGCCCTTTTCCAGGCTAAAATAGGCATCGCCCAGCGAAATAAAATCAACTTTTCACTGGATATTCAATCATCCTTGGTTGACACCGCAATAAAACCCTTCGACCTGGTCAAAATACTGGGCAACTTGATTAATAACGCCAACGAGGCGGTAAAAGGCCTGGAATTGGAATACCGCCAGATAAAGCTTACAATTAAAAGATGTGATAATAATTATATTGTCGAGATTTCTAACCCGCGCCCGGTGATTTCGCCAGACAACCTGGCCAAGATATTTGAAGGCGGCTTTACTACCAAAACCGGCCATGAACACTGTGGCGTGGGATTGGCGGTAGTAAAAAACCTAACTGAAAAATATAATGGAACCGTTACAGTCCATAGTTCTGAGGCTGATGGCACCACCTTCACCCTTACATTACCGGCAAATTAGGTTCATTTCTTTTATCGACAGCGCCCCCTGATATCAGGGGGCGTTTTTTTTGAAAATAATTCACGAAAACATTAAAGTTTTTATTAAAACTTACCGATAACAAAATTATCCAAAAAAGATTTTAACGCGGAAGGTACGGTGAAAAAATGCATGCTCTTTGCGTAAAAATCGCCAACTACCTGGCAGTACGCACCGGTCAGCCCGAGCGGGAAGCCGTGCTGGCATACGGATTAGAAATATTGCTTGGGGAACTCTCCAAATTTACAGTTTTGTTTATCCTCGCGGCTTTGCTGGGTATGCTCCCCACCGTCCTGCTGGTAACAATCTCCACAGTCTCTTTCCGACTAATATCAGGAGGTAATCACAGCTCATCCCACCTTAATTGCTTAAAAACCACATTAATAGTATTATTAAGCGCCGGTTGGCTGGCCAAAATACTGCAACCATGGTTCACCGGAAACAGCTTATGGTGGGTACTGATAATAGTTTTTGCCTACCTACTGTATGCAATTTATAGGTGGGTACCATTGAGCAATGAACACCGCAAGCTGGATACGCCAGCAGCAAAGAAAAAATTTCGCCGGCTAAGCTTCATACTGGTGACGACATGGTTTTTGTCAGCAGTGACATTAATATTTTTGTTAAACAATTATCCTCATAGCGGTTTATATTTAACAAGCACTACCGTTGGGCTGCTCCTGCAGGGGCTCCTGGTTACGCCGTGGGGCAACAAAGCGATAAAACTTATCAGCGCCTGAAAAAAGGCGACGTTGAAACTTAAGGAGGTGAACTAAATTGTTCAAGAAACTCAACACCCTCCTGCTCAGTTCCGCAGCATCAATTATCGCTCTGATCGCCGTAATCGGAATCGGCCCGGCTTGCGCAAGCGCTTTTTATGAGCCGCCAATTCCGGAAGAACTTCGCAAGTAAAAGAAGGGTAGATCTCGTATCTACCCTTCTTTTTTTATTCCTGCGGGGCTGGCATTTCGGCCAGGATTAAGGTGAATTTTTTCTGCTGCCTGTCACGCAGTACAGTAACTTCGACTTTGTCACCAATTTTCTTTTTTTCCAATGCCTCCCGCAGTGCAGGGAAGTCACGTACCGGCTTATTATCCAGCGCAATGATGATATCATTGGCCTGAATGCCGGCCTTTGCTGCCGGCGCTCCGGCAGCCGGACCTGCCACGACCACGCCGTAATCAACAGGCAAATCAAGTTCGGCGGCAATCGCCTTATCCACATCTCCCCTTACAACGACGCCCAACCAGGGTCGGACAACCTTGCCCTTGGTAATAATGGACTCAATAATGGGCTTAACCGTATTAACCGGAATGGCAAAATTCAGGCCCTCCACTTCTTCCGCCACGATTTTGATACTGTTGATACCAATAACTTCGCCGCGGGAATTCACCAAGGCGCCGCCGCTGTTGCCGGGATTAATGGCAGCATCGGTCTGCAACAGCCGGAACTGCTGTTCATCAACATTGACCGTCCGGTTCACGGCACTGATTACGCCGGCGGTAACAGTACGGGCAAACTCGGCACCTAAAGGGTTGCCGATTGCCACTGCCAGCTCACCGACCTTAACCCCGTCAGAATTACCGAATCTGGCCACTGTTAGTTTTTCCGCATTGATTTTGATTACCGCCAGGTCCGTACGGTCATCAAAACCCACCACCCGGCCGGGCACCTGCTTACCGTCATGCAGGGTTACCGTAATCTGGTCAGAGCCTTTAACCACATGGTAATTAGTAACGATGTAACCGCGAGCGTCAAAAATTACACCGGAGCCGCTGCCGCGCTCCACCTTCTGATGAGCGAAAAACGTATCCACATTCACTTTATTTGTGATCCCCACTACCGTCGAACCTAAATTCTCGGCTATGGCTATGACCGGTGAGGCAGCCCCCTGGGCTGCAAGCGGCGGGGATACCTGACCTGCGGGGGGTTGACCGGCCTTCGGCTGCGGTATCGATTTTATACCCGGCAGCAAATAAGCCACCAGCAGGCCACCAACTACTGCACCGGCCAGTGAAACAATTAAGTAAGAAAACAATCCGGGTCTTTTTTCCCGGTCATAATAATCCCGGTCATCCTGAAACATACTTAACCCTCCTCATCTGCAAAACTCCAGAACCTTCCGGGAACATCCCGGGGTGCAACGTCCAGGGTCAGTCCGTCATCCGCATCCAGGCCGTTCCGGGCCAGAATTTCTGCCACTGTGGAATAAGCCAAATCCGGACAGTTGTTTTCTTTGCTTAAATGAGCAAGCACCACAGCCTTAGTCTGTCCTGAAACAATTGCGGCTAAACAGTGCCCGGCAGCGGCATTGGACAAGTGCCCCCGGTCACTTAATATGCGCTGTTTTAGCGGCCAGGGGTAGCTGCCGGACCTAAGCATCTGCAAGTCATGATTAGCTTCAAAAACCAACAAATCTGCATCAATTAGCCGCTGTCTAATATGGTTATTCAGACGGCCGGTATCAGTGGCCAGCCCCACTTTGCCAAAGCGATCGGCAAAGGTAAAACCTACGGGGTCCGCAGCGTCATGAGAAGTACTGAAAACCTCGACCTTTTGACTGCCGATATCAAAACCATCGCCGGCTGTAATGTACCGCCTGTGCTCCTCCCGGATTACCCCTATGCCGGCCGGCATGGCTGCCCAAGTCGCCTCGGTGGCATAAACCGGGAGGTTAAAACGCCGGGATAATACGCCTACGCCTTTAATATGGTCATTATGCTCATGCGTGACCAAGATAGCGTCTAACTCTTCTGCGCTCACCCCTAAGGCTTCCAGACGACCGGTAACAGCCCGGCCGCTTAAGCCCACATCTACAAGCAGGTTGGTATCTTTATCAGCTATGTATACGGCGTTGCCGGAACTCCCGCTCGCCAATGTGCAAACCTTCATTGCGGTCTCCTTTTAGGCTTTACGTAAAATCCAAATGGCCACCCGGTAAACCAAATCGTCAAACTCTACAGTTAATTCCTCATCATGCCCCCGGAATCCTTCTGTTAAAAGTCCGGTTACAAAATTTTTGCCGCCATCCCGACCGGGGCCAGCCCCCTATGACGTCGCTTCGCTCCTGTTACCCCCGAAGCATAGGGGGCATACCCCCTATAACCCCCCATGTTAAGGAAATTATCCACAGCTTGAAAAAAGCATAATTTCCTTAACATCAACAAAGGCCACGGACAATCGTCCATGGCCACAATTGGTTATACTTTAAACTTACTGATACGGGAACGCAGTTCCTCGGCAAACTGCGCGAGTCGCTGCGCATTGGAATTGACCTGTTCGTTTGTATTCATTTGCTGCTGAGCAGAAGCAGAAACCTGCTGGGTAGCTACAGAAACCTGATGAGCAATGTTACTTACTTTGTCAATAGACTGCACAACCTGGGTAATGCCCTGAGACTGCTGCTGGGCGGCGTGAGAAATCTCTTCCACCATACGCACCGTCTTTTCTACAGTGTCAACAATTTCCCGTAAAGCCACCTGGGCCTGACTGGCAATAACGACGCCCTCTTCAACTTCCTTGCTGCCCACCACCATTGAGTTAACCGCCATAGCGGTTTCGGTTTGAATCTCTTTAATCAGCTCGCCAATTTGCTGAGCCGCCTTGCCTGATCCCTCGGCCAGCTTGCGAACTTCATCGGCCACTACTGCAAAACCCCGGCCGTGCTCACCGGCCCGGGCCGCTTCAATAGCGGCATTCAGCGCCAGCAGGTTGGTCTGGTCGGCAATACTGGTTATCAAATTAACAATTTCACCTATTTGCTCGGAACGCTCATTAAGGGTTTTAACTACCTGGGCGGAACCGGTAACAGTCTCAGATATTTTGTTCATCTTAATCACTGCTTTTTCCACCTCGGCTGCGCCCTTGGAAGCAAGGTGGGCTGCATTTTCGGAGGCCGTATAAGCATTTTGGGAGTTAGCTGCAATCTGTTGCACAGCGGCCGACAGATCCCGCGTTACCTGCAGCGTCTCATTGAGCTGATATGCCTGTCCCTGAGTACCGCCGACGATTTGCTGAATCGAGGCGGAAATCTGCTGAATGGAAGCTGTTGCCTCTTCTACCGCGGCTGATACCTGATTTGCCTCCTCAGCCACAAAACCGGCCGTTTGCAGGTTCTGCCCAATAGTATTCTGAATATCCTCAACCATCTTATTGAATTCCTCGGCCATGCGGCCAAAAACATCCTTGGTGGGAAAGTATATGCGCTGGGTCAAGTCACGGTTTGCTACTTTGGAAATGATCTCGTTAAAAATCTTAAAAATCCGGACTAACAACCGGT
The DNA here is from genome assembly GCA_964636895.1 of uncultured Eubacteriales bacterium. Classification (GTDB taxonomy): domain Bacteria; phylum Bacillota; class Thermincolia; order Thermincolales; family CAZWUW01; genus CAZWUW01. Next base: position 8,415 of record CAZWUW010000065.1, on the reverse strand, counting down.
TTACCAAATATAACAGTGAAAGACCGGATATTATACCTATGGGGGCAACACCGGTCGCCAAGGTTCTAATCTGTGCCGAACTGGCGTCGAAATAATACATCAGGAAGGCTGTCCAGATCAAGGTGCCACCGGCTGTAATTGAAATAAAAATGATTCCCAACTGCAACAGGGGCCTGATTTTTAAAGATTGCCGCTTAGACATTTGCTCACTTCCTCAGGAAATATTTAATAATTAATACTATTACCGACAAATTTCGATAATATATTACTTCTTCTTTGAAAGCTAATTTCCTGCCAAATTCCAATAATATCCGCGAAAATTTTACGCCGTGCCGCCTCGTCTGATCTGTGCCCCGACCGCCGCCAGTTTATCCTCGATTTTTTCGTATCCCCGGTCAATATACAGGGTGTTACAGATTTCCGTATTGCCCTCAGCTATCAGACCGGCAATGATCAAGGCCGCCCCGGCACGCAAATCGGAAGCTTTTACCTGCGCTCCCTGCAGCTTTTTGACTCCCTGAATGACTGCGCTGCGGCCTTCCACTTTAATCCTGGCACCCATGCGCTTAAATTCGTCGGCCACCTGCAGCCGGTTCTCAAAAACATTTTCCGTGATGATACTTGTTCCATTCACCACCGTAAGCATTGCCATCATCTGGGACTGCATATCTGTCGGAAACCCCGGGTAGGGCAGGGTCTTAATATCAATCGGCCGCAATGACCCGGCGGCTGATACGGTAAGGGTATCATCCTCTTCCAAAATCTCTGCATTAGCCTCCCGCAGCTTTGCGATAATCGGCTCCAAATGGGTGGGGATAACGTTTTCCAACACCAACCGACCACCGGTAGCCACTGCTGCCACCATAAAGGTACCGGCCTCAATACGGTCGGGAATAACCGCATAACGACCGCCTTTAAGCTGCTCCACCCCTTCTATTTTAATTACGTCCGTGCCGGCTCCGCGCACTCTAGCCCCCAGAGCATTCAAAAAATTAGCCAGGTCCACAATTTCCGGCTCTTTGGCCACGTTTTCAATAACTGTCTGGCCTTTGGCCAATGCAGCCGCCATCATTATGTTTTCGGTTGCGCCGACGCTGGGGAAATCAAGATATACTTTGGCCCCCTTAAGCCTTGTGCAGCTGCCTTTGATAAAACCGCGGTCAATGTCGATTTGCGCGCCCATACCCTGCAGGCCTTTTATGTGCAGATCCATCGGCCGGCTGCCTATATTGCAGCCCCCTGGCAAAGCAATTTCAGCCTTGCCGAAACGTGCCAGCAGCGGCCCCAGCAGCAGATTGGATGCCCGCAGCTTTTTCACCTGCCGGTAGGGGGTAGCTGTTTCTATGCGGTCAGGGGTAATAATTTCAATTGCGCCCTGCTCTTTATGTATTATTTCTACACCAAGGTCCTTTAAAATTGTTAGCAGAACATTTACGTCACTGATATTGGGGATGTTTTCCAACACAACCGATTCTGTCGCCAGCAATGATCCCGCCAAAATGGCCAACGCCGCGTTTTTGGCACCACTTACTCTTACACTGCCTATCAGGGGCCGGCCCCCTGTAATGACCAGTTTGTCCAACCTATTTCCTCCTCAAAACATATCCGTCAAATTATTACACATTATTGTATATTCTAGATATCTAAAATTATTCCTGCCATATGTAAAAAGGCTATTTATAATATATACCATCTAAGGCACAAAAAATCAAATGCTTTAATAAAAAAGCCAATAGCCTAAATAGGCCATTGACCTTTGTTATCAGTGCTGCTGAATCTTTATTCCGTTATTAATCGCGGCAATGCCCGGAACCTGAGCTGCCAGTTCTTGCGCCCGGTGCTTCTTGTCCGGAGTTTCCACCGTCCCGTCCAAAAATGCCGTGCTATTTACGACAAACCCCCGTACTCCGCCCAGCCCTTGCTGACCAAGTATTTTCCTCAAGGCATTGGTCAGGTGGGCGTCTTCCGCCGGCAGCCCGTGACGGGCATTAAGCCGATTATTTATTTTCCTGACTCCCGGTACCTGGGCAGCGACCCTGACCGCTTCCTCAATCTGTTCCGTAGTATCAACAGTTCCGTCAAGAGTAACGGAGCCATTATTGGCAGATGTCTTTACATCCCGCGGACTCACCTGCGCACTCCGGGAAAATGCCGTTTCAACGGCATTGGTCAGGGTGGCATCATCCCGCGCAAACTCCCCGCTGCCAATTTCGGTGTTGACGATTACATCTTTTACTCCCAGTATACCCGCGGCCAGTTCTTTGGCCGCCGCCACCTCGGCTATAGTCCCAGCCCGTCCTGTCAAAAAGACGACGCCGTTCTGCACCCGCACCGCTATCCCGTGCATGTCTACCCGGGGGTCAGCGCTCAAATGATCCCGGACCAAGGCAGTAATCTCTTTATCGTCAACCGGCCGGTCCATGGCTACCGTCAAGCTGTTGTCTACCAACCGCACCCCGGGCACCCGACGCACAATTTCCGCCGCCTGCCATTTTTCAGCCAATACATCTACCAGCCCATACAGAGTAACGTCGCCGTCATGCATGTCAAACCGAACATTTGTAGTTCTCCGGCCGGCTTTCAGTGCGTTTTCTACTTCCCGCCGAAGCACGGTATCATTAGTATCCATGCACCTCTCTCCTTTCCTATTCTAGGGGTTAGTATGACCCTGCGAAGAAGAAAGATGCATCGTAAAGTCTTTCTCAAACTGCTGCATGTCAACTCCTAGCACCGAACGGAAACTTTCATTCAGGGTTTTTCCGGCACCTAAAGCGTCAAGAATATCATCCAGCTTACTCCGGCCATATTTGGCCACCAGATAATTGATTGCCTCCAAGGACTGATGATAGGCCAGGCTCTGGTCCGGCAAGTCGTCAAAAGTGGCATCCATTTCGGTAAATGAGTATAGCTCATCTGCTGTAAGTCTATCTCCATCCGCCAGCTTAAAGCCGGTCTGTCGGTATTCTTCATACTGAGCAATGCCTTCGGTAAACCATCTGGCATAATTGCCGCCGGTCCGGTAATCAATTACTAGGTGGGTAAATTCATGCACCATCGGCCCGTTTTCCGCAAAAACCCGGGCCAGCTCCTGCGGCTCCCCGGCATCGATCCACTGTCGCGGCGTCAGAACCCTGATTACCCCGGCCCAGTACACGCCCATGGCGCTTTCATCGGCTGTCCAGCCAAAACTCCGGCCCAGCTCTTCCCTGGTGGGGTAAATAACCACCAGATTCTTTTTGGTTTGTTTATATTTGTATGCATCAGCTACCGGTTGGTAACTGTCTTCGACAGTACGCAACACCAGTGCGGCCATTTTGTCATCAGCAGGCCGGTAGCGTACAATGAAGTGGGCACTTTCCATCTGCTCCCAGTGTCTGGTCTGCCAATACATTTGGATTTTCGCCAGCTCTCTGACTACGCTGTAAACCCGGGATTTGGGCAACATCGGGCTGGTTAACAGCACCGGCGACAATACCATGATAGCCGACAAAAATAAAACCAGGCCAACTTTGGCGCTCTTGAAAAGGCCAAAATGGGGCCCGGTCGCCCATTGCGTGATTTCAGCCACGGGTTCCCCCTCCCCTCCGTGTAACAACTCTCCCAATACCATTATATAACGGCGGAATGAAGGAACCCAGTGGTAATTATAGGGTTATTTTTTTATGATAGGCAAAGCCGATTTGGCAAAGCTGGTGATTAACTCCTGAGCCCGCTTATAATTCGGGTCGCCGGATTTGATTTGCTGCAGCTCTTTGAGTGCTTCTGCGGTTTGCTTTTTGCCCTCGCCCAAATAGATGGCATAATTCATTCGGGCAGTACTGAAGTTAGGGTCTATTTCCAGCGCTTTTTTTACGATTTCAATAGCCTTATCGGTATTGCCGCTATAATAGTAAGATGTGGCCAGGTCACCCAAAACGGCGGTGTTCTTAGGGTTAATTGTAAGCACCGCTTCATATTCGGTAATTGCCTGTTTAAACTTGGCAGCGGCTTTATCCGGTTTGTTTTTGGTCATAAAATCCACGGCTTCCTGATAATATGCGTTACCTTTAGCTTCGCCGGCCAGGCTGGATGTCCCGGACTGGTTCTGTGGTGCGGAATTGGTCCAGAAGCCAATAGAAACCGGGCCCACCAGCCCTATGGAAATCATAGCTACCAGTACCCAAAAAACATATTTGTTTTTCTTTTTATTCATAAACGCCATACAAATCTCCTCCATCTGACTTATTATAAGTTTACGGACGTTAAATGCCTGTCCATCGCTAATTATAGCATAGTCATAATTCCTTTGAAAGACAAAAAGTACGGCACAATTCCCAAATATAGGGCTTTTTTCGCAAAAGCTTGTCCACAAAAAACCCCGCAGCAAATGCCGCGAGGTTCTCTTGTTCTCACTGGTTTAAAGGCTACTATCTGCTATCGCAAAAACCGCTTGGGGTTTTGGAAGCTGCCATTGCTGATAACTTCAAAGTGTAAATGGGAGCCGGTACTGCGCCCGGTGGAACCCACCAAACCAATCAGGTCGCCGCGGGATACCTGCTGACCTTCAGAAACCTCGATTTTGGACAGGTGAGCATATTTGGTAGTCAGTCCATTGCCATGACTGACGACCACTGTTTTACCATATGCGCCATCCCAGCCGGTAAAAGTTATCCGGCCTTCAGCCGCGGCACCTACAGGCTGTCCGGTATGCCCGTCAATATCAATGCCGGTATGCATCCTGCCCCAGCGCTTGCCATAACCCGAAGTAACTCCGCCACCCAGCGGCCAGCCTACTGCGCCGCTGCCCCGGCGGGAAGCCACGACCATCCGTGCCCCCTTAACCACTACCTGGTCTTTGGCCTGCTTCAGCACCTTCTCAGTTAATACCGATTTGCTGACTTCGCTGCCATTTTTCAATACCACTTTATAAGTTACCTGCCGGGCGCCGTTCTCCCCTTTTTGCTTAATTTTTTGTCTGCCCCGCCACATACCACTGTCTTTTTCCACCACAACATCGTAAGGCAAGGTTTCATTTAGAGTAACCTGGCCCTCTGCCAATACATTAATCATTGGTTCAAGTTTAACCAGGTTCAATTCCTGACCAAGACTAAGTTTTTCACCTTTCAGCGCCGGGTTGGCAGCCTTCAGTTCGGCAACCCGCATATCATTTTTGCGGGCTATCATCCAAAGGGAATCCCCTTCGGTAACTACATGGGTAACCTTCTTTTGCCGCCCGTTTTTAATCGCCTCCAGTGCCTGGTCAGGTTCTACAATTTCTTTTAGGTCGGCTGGTACTTGTACAATTTCCACCTGCTCCGCAAACTTTACGGAACCGGTTTTTATTTCGCTGCGCACAAAAGCATCCTTAAGCTTTTTCAGAATTGTTTCCGCTGTGGCCACATCTTTTACAATTATACTGACCTGGCCGTCAATTTTGAGGGCAGCGGCTGCAGCCATAAAATGAATTTTGTTATCAAGAATCTGCGTAACTTCTGTAATCCGATTAATCTTATAGCGCCGGGCAGTTGTTTCCCGGAAACTTACCGTATCCTTGGTTTCCACGCTGCGGCTCCAGATTTTGGCTTTCTCAGCTTTTATCCCGGCCAAAGCCCGCTCTGTTTCCTGACGGTTCTCTGCCAGCGCTACCTGTTGGCCGTTAACCAGTACGGCATAAGCCTTTTTTTCGGCATTAGCATAGGCCAACCCACCGGCCAGTGCAATCACGGCTATAACCGTCACCGCCAACAGTCCTGTACGCATGTTAAGTTGAGAAAGCGAAAATTTGGGTACTAAATACCCGGGTGTGGCAAATTTAGGTAGTGTAAGTTTTGATAAGGTGGGTTTTGGTATTGTTATTTTTGGTAATGTAAATTTAGGTATTGTGAATTTTGACATTGCGATTTTTGGTATTGTTATTTTGGTCAATGCGGATTTAAATAAAGTTAATTTGGGGAGTTGCAGCCTGGGAAATTTAACCTTGGAAAACACTCGCTTGAAAAAGGATATTCGGGAGAATGAAACCTTTGTTTGGGAGCACATTGGTTCATGCTGTTCTAAGGCCACCAAAGATTGTTTTTGCTTTTTCTTTTTGGCATAAAATTGTTGAGCATACTTAGAAGTTTTTTTATTTTTCGACTTCATCAACTCGCTCCTTCCATTTAAACCAATATTTTTTGATAAAAAAAGACACGTTTATTCAAAATGTCCATCGCAATTACGTTTCTAATTTATGGGAAATCCACATTTATTATAACATAGGAAGGCTTTTCCGTAAACCCTAAATTTTCGACAAATGACAAGGGCGCTCGAAATAAGCGCCCTTTTGATGGTTTTTGTGCTATTATATTGTTTTCTCTCAGGCTAGCTCCGCCTTTTTGAGCTGCACGTAAATTGCGCATTCCAGACGCTTTTTGGTTATCGCACAACCAAGTTATTATAACATAGGAAGGCTTTTCCGTAAACCCTAAATTTTCGACAAATGACAAGGGCGCTCGAAATAAGCGCCCTTTTGATGGTTTTTGTGCTATTATATTGTTTTCTCTCAGGCTAGCTCCGCCTTTTTGAGCTGCACGTAAATTGCGCATTCCAGACGCTTTTTGGTTATCGCACAACCAAGTTCGTAAGGTGCATAAATATTACCGCCGGCTGCCTCGGCATTGGCGTGGCAACCCCCGCTGCAGTAGTATTTGGCCCAGCAGTCACGGCAGTTCTCTTTATTATAGATATGCGCCTGTTGAAAGCTCTTCATCATTTCTCTGTTAACAAGCCCCTGCCGGACATTACCGAGCCGGTATTCCCCGCGGCCGACAAACTGATGACAAGGGTATAACTCCCCGCCCGGCGTTACGGCCAGGTATTCATGGCCGGCCCCGCACCCGGTCAGGCGCTTGGGTAGACATGGGCCCTGAGCCAGATCAAGGTTAAAGTGAAAGAAATCAAATGGCGTACCGGCCGCATAGCGCCGGCAATATTCCCGGGCCAGTTTTTCGTACTCCCGGCCGAGGGCTGCCAGGTCCTCCTCCCGGAAGGCCCATTCATCCCCAGGCGGAGCAACAACCGGTTCTACCGACAGATGCTTTAACCCCATATCCGCCATATGCATAACATCTGCGGCAAAATCAAGATTAAACCGGGTATATGTGCCGCGGACATAGTAATTATCATAATCTCGACCGGCGGCAAAACTGACAATGCGGTCAGCCGTCTGCCGGTAACTGCCCTTCCCGCCTGGAGCCGGCCGCATACGGTCATGGACCTCCGGCCGGCCGTCCAGGCTCAGCACCACGCTGATGCCCTCGCGGTTCAGATAAGCAGCGGTTTCTTCATCCAGCAGCAACGCATTCGTGGTAAGGGTAAATTTAATTTCTTTGCCAAATTTGGCCGCGCGCTCCCGGCCATAGGCAACCAGTTCCTTTACAACGGTAAAATTCATCAACGGCTCACCGCCAAAAAAGTCAATCTCACAATGCCGCCTGGTCCCCGACGCCTGCATAAGCAAGTCAATCGCCGCCTTTCCGGTAGCCGTCGGCATCAGACCCCGCTCCCCGCCAAAATGACCCTTGCCGGCAAAACAGTAACGACAGCGCAGATTACAGTCATGGGCCACATGCAGGCAGAGGGATTTAATTACCGGGGTTTCCGGCAGAACATATTGCGATTCTTGGCTGTCCTCGGCAAACAACAGCCCTTCCGCTTGCAACTGGCGCAATTCGGCCAGCACCTCCCGGATTTCCTGTGCCGGCCTGGTATCTGCCAGCCTCGCCGCAATCTCATTCTCCGATAAGTTCTGATACAGATCGACAATTTCCCAGGCCAGGTCGTCCAGGACATGCACCGCACCGCTGTTTACGTCGAGCAGTATTTTGACCCCATCAAAGGCAAATTTATGTATCAACTAATTCGCTCCCCCATCCTATGTAAAAAACCCAATCCGTATGGATCGGGCTGGTGTTACAGCTTCAATATGTACGCTGCCGGGCCGGTTACTTGGCGCAAACCTGGTTGCCTACCGTGCAAGACGTCTTGCACGCCGACTGACAGGAGGTCTGACACTCGCCACAGCCACCGTTTTTCACTGTTTCCTGTAAACTTTTCTTGACCAGGGTCTTAATGTGTTTAGACATCGGAACGCCTCCCTAAAATATAATATCCACCAATGATTTCAAAATAATTGGAGCGGAAGACGGGATTCGAACCCGCGACCTGCGGCTTGGGAAGCCGTTATTCTACCACTGAACTACTTCCGCTCATTTTTGGTCTAATATATATTATATGCAAATAAGGTGGTTTATGCAAGGGCAATTAATACCAATGCAATTAATACCGACCTGTTTTTGCCAGTAAAAAAGAAAATGCCCGCAAGCATTTCCTTCGGTTATAAATTATGGTGACCCCTACGGGATTCGAACCCGTGTTACCGCCGTGAAAGGGCGGTGT
>CAZWUW010000064.1:0-16637 GCA_964636895.1 uncultured Eubacteriales bacterium | reverse complement strand
GGGCTTTAAGACGACTACCAAGGAAACCGGTTATGATGATATGAAGGACAGGGTTACCAATGAACTTAGAAAAACCTTTCGGCCTGAGTTTTTGAACCGGATTGATGAAATCATTGTATTTCATGCCCTGAATGAGGAACACATTAGAGAAATAGTAGACCTAATGCTGCAGGAAGTCGGCGCCCGCTTACAGGAAAACGATATTGCCATTGAAGTGCATGAAGGTGTCAAAGCATTGCTGGCTAAAGCGGGATTTGACCAGATGTATGGTGCCAGGCCGTTGCGCCGGTCTATTCAGAAGCTTGTTGAAGACCGGCTGTCGGAAGAGTTGTTGCGGGGTACATTTAAAGCGGGAGACAAGGTGCTGATATCGGAAAAGGAAAATGATATTGTTATTACCAAAGGTTAATTTTATAATCGCCTTAATATTAAGAAGCATCCGGCAATTTCCCGGATGCTTCCCTCTTGTTAGAAGTATTTAAAAATGTTATAATTATTTGTTAAGAAATGTCATATTATGGAGGGTGACGGTGGGCAAAACTAGGACGCTGTTTTTTTGTCAGGAATGCGGAGCAGAATCTCCAAAATGGATGGGCCGGTGTCCTGGCTGTGGTGCTTGGAACAGCCTGGTGGAAGAGCCTGCCGGCCCGCGCGCTGAAAAGGACGGAGGTAGTCCGCTGCTTTCCGGCCGGCCGCAAAAAATTACCGATGTTACCAGCGGTGAAGAGTCACGTTACTGCACTGGTATTAGTGAACTGGATCGTGTGTTGGGTGGCGGAGTTGTACCCGGTTCGTTAGTATTGGTAGGCGGTGATCCGGGGATCGGCAAATCTACGTTGGGGCTGCAAGCGGCATACGCAATTGGTTGTAAGCAAGGCGTGGTGCTATATGTTTCCGGTGAGGAGTCGGTTAGTCAGACCCGGATGCGGGCGAATCGTTTGCTAGCCATTAGTGATAATTTGTATGTAGTAGCGGAAACTGTTCTTGAACGTATCGTAGAACATGTCCGAAATATAGAACCCCGGCTGTTAGTGATCGATTCCATACAAACGGTTTTTACAGAAAGTATGCCATCTGCCCCGGGTAGTGTGGGGCAGGTTCGGGAATGCACCGCATATCTGCTGCGTTTGGCCAAATCTACCGGCATACCGGTAATAATTGTGGGTCATGTTACTAAAGAGGGGCTTTTAGCCGGGCCGCGGGTCATGGAGCATATGGTGGACACGGTACTCTATTTTGAAGGGGAGCGGCACCATACCTTTCGTATTCTCCGGGCGGTAAAAAACCGGTTTGGCTCCACGAATGAGATTGGAGTTTTTGAGATGGCCGAGCGGGGCCTGGTGGAGGTGTCGAATCCGTCGGGATTATTTTTGCAAGAACGTCCCCAAGGGGTGGCCGGTTCGGTAGTGATTCCGGGTTTGGAGGGTTCTAGGCCCATTCTGGTGGAGCTTCAGGCGTTGGTAAGCCCCACCTCATTTGGCACACCAAGGCGGATGACCACTGGCGTTGATTATAACCGGGTGTCGTTGATTACGGCTGTGTTGGAGAAAAGGGTCGGTTTTCATTTGAGCGGGCAGGATACATACGTAAATGTGGCCGGTGGGGTGAAGTTGGATGAACCGGCGGTGGATTTGGGCATCGCAGTAGCCCTGGCTTCCAGTTTAAAGGATTTTCCGGTGGATCCCGGTCTGTTGGTTGTCGGTGAAATCGGTTTGACCGGCGAAGTGCGGGCCGTAGGTCAGATTCAGAAGCGGTTAAAGGAAGGCGCTAAAATGGGTTTCACCCGGGCGGTTGTGCCGGCTGCTAACCTGCAGTATCTGCAGGACTTTAAGGATATGGAGATTATTGGCGTACGGATTGTGACAGAGGCCATGGAAATTGCATTAAGGGGGTGATTGCTTGAAGGAAGAAACAGTGTTGGAGGAGAGTTTTCTTAAAGCCATCCGGGTATTAGCGCCCGGTACATCGCTGCGGGAGGGTTTGGAGAATATTCTTAATGCCAAAACCGGGGCATTAATCGTGGTTGGAGATTCACCGCAGGTAATGGAGATAGTGGAAGGCGGCTTCGAAATTAATACTGAAATGACGCCGGCGGTTCTTTATGAACTGGCAAAAATGGACGGTGCCCTTATCTTAAGCAGTGACGTTAGGAAGGTATTGAAGGCTAATACCCAATTAATTCCCGATCCGGCTATCCCATCCAATGAAACAGGAATCCGGCACCGGACAGCGGAGCGGGTAGCGAAACAGACCGGGGTTTCCGTGCTTTCTATATCCCAAAGAAGGAGCATTATTACCTTATACCGGGGCAATGTCAAATATGTGCTGCGGGATATTGGGGTTATTCTGACCAAGGCTAACCAGGCTGTGCAAACCCTGGAGAAATATAAAGTAGTGCTTGATAAGGCTTTATCAACACTAAGTGCCCTGGAATTTCAGGATTTAGTAACCTTGTATGACGTGGCCAAAGCCATCCAGAGGACTGAAATGGTGGTCCGGATCGTCAAGGAAATTGAGACCTATATCGGTGAGTTGGGTACAGAAGGCCGGCTTGTCAGCATGCAGTTGGATGAGCTGGTAGCCAATGTGGAAGATGATGGCCTGTTGATTATTGAGGATTATTATCATTTAAATGACAAGCATCCGGAGGAAATTTTACATACCATAGGACAATGGGATTCAGAGGATTTATTGGACTTATCATTAATTAGCCGGGCACTTGGATATACAGGCAGCGCCAGTATTCTGGACCAATCCGTTTCGCCCCGGGGATACCGGATTTTATATAAAATTCCGCGGTTACCGTGGCCGGTTATTGAAAACTTGGTGCAGACCTTTAGTTCGCTGCAGCGGATTCTGAATGCTTCTATCGAAGAATTGGATGAGGTGGAAGGCATTGGTGAAGTCCGGGCCCGCGCTATCAAAGAAGGGCTAAAACGGTATCGTGACCAGATTTTGTTGGAACGACATCATATATAAGATTTTAAAGCATAGCAAAAAGATGACGGTTTGTATAATCAAGCCGTCATCTTTTTTGATAATATTTTGATATTTTTTGAAACAAATTTGGCATTTTGTACGTCTATATAAAAAAGACGTATATTCACACGTCTTTTGTCATATTTTATGTAAAGTTGAATATCCGGAGAGTGGACATTTTCTTATGTTCTTTAATGAACACATCGTATAAATTTAAATCCAGTAAATTACATAACGCTGCCAGGTAAAAAAGGGAACGGCCGATTTCTGATTCCACTATTTCCTTGCAATTATCACAAAGACCACCGTTAATATGCGAATCAAACAGAGATTTAAGATCCGAAAAGGCGGCATCTGCCGGGATGTTTTTCTTGGAAGCGTTGATTTTAATACATCCGCAGTTAGTAACGGCTTTCACCACGGATCGATTGGTTCTGGCCGCAGCTTCCTGCGATTTGCTTAGGACATCCAGGACACTGTGATGACGTATCAGAAGTTCGGCAACGGTATTTTGAAATTCATCGCAAAGCAAATCTTTCATGCGCTAACGTCTCCCCCTTTTTTCTATGTCTAGTAAATACTTCCTCTTGCTTAATTATACTTACTGCAATATTGTCCTGTCAACGCATAAATAAATTGCCTAAAAAATGTAATCCATATTATAAAAATATCGTTGACACAATTGGGAGCATGTGTTATAATACTTTTTTATTTGACATTTAAGGCTTTTTTGTGCTATACTAATCTGGAAGTGTTTTTCTAGGAGGGCTATAAATGTTTAACATTGGCGATAAAGTGGTTTACCCCATGCACGGTGCCGGAATCATTGAAGCGATAGAAGAAAAAGAAGTACTTGGTGAGATTCGTCAGTACTATATTATGCGTTTGCCTATCGGGGATATGAAAGTGATGGTGCCCATTAATAATGTAAAAGATGTGGGCTTGCGTCAGGTTGTTGATTTGGACGGTGTGCAAAGGGTTATGGGTATTCTCAAGGAACGGGACAACAGCCAGTCTACCAATTGGAACCGACGTTACCGGACACATATGGAAAAGATTAAAAGCGGTGATATCTTTGAGGTCGCCGAGGTGGTGCGCAATCTTTTGCTCAGGGAGCAGGAAAAAGGGTTATCCACCGGCGAAAGGAAGATGCTGGAAAACGCCAGACAAATTTTGGTTAGTGAGCTTGTATTAGCTGAAGGTTCCGAGGAGGAAAAAGTAGAATTGATGATAGACGGAGTTTTTGTATAATACGTCAGGAATACTGACGTATTTCTTCCTTTTGGCCGGGTATTAAAAATTGCCGGTTTTGCTTGAAACTACGGAAATAGTTGGCGTATAATGGTATTGACACTTTCACATTATACTATTATAGCGATTTTATATTACAAAAGGAGGTGAAAGGGATGTTTCAGAAAATATTACGAATTACTACGGTTTTAATGTTTTTGGGGGGCGGCTTTTCCTTGGGATATTATTATGTTCCGCTGCAGATAGCCGGCTTTACAATTGAGCCGGGGGCTATGCGTTACGGGGTACTGGGGGCGATTGCGGCTATAAGTGGTTTTATCGGTGTATTACTGGCACCGGGAATTACTAAAAAGGTATTGCTGACTACGCACTGGTTGGAACAGAAACTATATAGAATGACTATTCAGGAAATAGTAGGCGGGGCCATAGGTTTGATTTTTGGACTTATTATAGCTACTTTACTAGGAACTGCCATATCATGGATACCCTGGGTATGGGTAAACGGTGTTTTAAAAATTATTGTTACTCTGTTGCTCGGTTATCTTGGTGTCAGTGTGGGTATGAAGAAAAAGGAAGATTTGCTGAGTTTTATACCCCGGTTTGGGAAAGACAAGCAGACCAAAACTGATACCAGGCCGGCAGTTGCTTATAAAATCCTGGATACCAGTGTAATCATTGACGGCCGGATTGCGGATATCTGTAAAAGCGGTTTTATTGAAGGAACTCTGATAATTCCCGGTTTTGTGCTGGAAGAGTTGCGGCACATCGCTGATTCTTCGGATTTATTAAAAAGAAACCGGGGCCGGCGGGGTTTGGATATTTTTAATAAAATAAGAAAATAACTGGATGTTATGGTGCAGATACACGAACAGGACTTTGAAGACCTGGCCGAAGTGGACAGCAAACTGGTAAGATTGGCTCAGGTAATGAGCGGACAGGTCATTACAAATGACTATAATCTTAATAAAGTTGCTGAATTGCAGGGGGTTAAGGTACTTAACATTAACGAACTGGCCAATGCTGTGAAGCCGGTGGTCTTGCCCGGGGAAGAAATGGTGGTACAGGTAATTAAAGACGGTAAAGAAATGGGTCAGGGTGTAGGTTATCTCGATGACGGGACCATGATTGTGATTGACGGCGGGAAGAAGCATATTGGTCAGACTATCGGCGTATTAGTTACCAGTGTGCTGCAGACTGCTGCCGGACGCATGATTTTTGCCAAGCCCAAGGTTAGTGAAAGAAGGAGCTTGGATGCTGACTCGGCGTCAACCTTAAATGAGGTGAATATGATTGGTTAGAGTGGTTGCGATTATACCGGCGGCGGGTCAGAGCCGGCGGATGCAGACTAACGTCAACAAACAGTTTTTGCTCTTGCAAGGTATGCCTGTTATTGTGCATACCTTGCAAGTTTTTGCGTCCTGTCAGGGAGTAGGGGAGATTATTCCGGTTTGTGCTGGGGGAGAAGAAGGTTTTTTTACAGATTTGCTGGTCAGGTATAATATCAAGAAGGTTAATCGAATTATTACCGGTGGTGCCGAACGGCAGGATTCGGTTTTTAACGGTTTACAGGCAGTGGCTGCTGATACCGATGTAGTTTTGGTGCACGATGGTGCCCGGCCGCTGGTTGATGTAGCGGTGATAAACAGGGTAATTAACGCAGCCGTTGCGGGTGGGGCCGCAATTGCCGCTGTGCCAGTTAAAGATACCATTAAAACAGTTAATGCTGCGGGCATAGTCGAGGAAACCTTAGACCGCAGCCGGCTGTATCAGGTGCAAACCCCTCAGGGCTTCCGGTACGACGTGTTGATGAAAGCATATACCCGGGCCAGAGAAATCGGCATATTGGGCACAGATGACGCCACGCTGGTGGAAAGTACAGGGGTTGGTGTGCGGGTTGTGCCCGGGAATTATGAAAACATTAAGATTACTACTTCCGAAGACCTGATATTGGCGGAAGCATTTTTGACGAGGAGGAGTGGGAAATGCGGGTAGGATTTGGTTACGATGTACACCGGCTGGTACCGGACCGCCAATTAATCCTGGGCGGGGTTGAGATACCTTATGAATTAGGGTTATTGGGTCATTCGGATGCCGATGTTTTGGTGCACGCGATAATGGATGCCCTTTTGGGCGCTGCCGGCGAGGGCGATATTGGCCGGCACTTTCCGGATTCCGACCCGGCGTATAAAGGGATTTCGAGTCTGGAGTTATTGGGCAAGGTGGGTAATTTACTTAATACCAAAAGGCTGCAGATAATAAATATAGACAGCACTATTGTAGCTCAGCAACCGAAATTGATGTCTTATATTCTGCCTATGATAGAAAATATTTCCAACAAGCTCGATGTTAAGCCGGCGCAAGTAAATGTGAAAGCTACAACGACGGAGGGTCTTGGTTTTGCCGGGGCCGGGGAGGGAATAGCGGCTTATGCAGTGGCTGCACTAAGTTACCAGGTGGTTTTGCCGTTAGAATAAACAGTACATATTCGTTATTGAACCGGAAATAATAATATTGGTTGTAGTAATTGGGGGCTTGTTGTGACAACAGGCCCTTTCCGTATCACGGGCGGACTAATATTATTGGAGGTGTGGATTGTGAAAAAAACTTTGGCAGTGGTTTTTATGGTAATATTGATGATGGCTTTTGCCGGTTGTGCCGGCAAAAAAACTCAGCCCGAAAAGAAACCCGAAACCCCGCAACCCAAAGCCGGGGATATTAATTTTAGTATTATTGACCCGGCAGGTGCGCCCGGAAAAATCGGCGATCTCGTGAATAGGCTGAAAACCAGCGAGTCAACCAGCATGGTGGAAGAAGATGGCGGTACTTATGTGCTGGTTACATGGGGTGAACAGCGCACCGGCGGTTTTGATGCCAAAATTGAGAAAGTAACCCAGTCGGTTGGCGCCGGGCAAAAGGCGACCGCCACTGTGCGGGCGTTATTAACTGCCCCTAAACCGGAGGACGTGGTAACCCAGAGTGTAACTTATCCGCTGGTGCTGGCCAAGCTGGACACAGGCAGAAAGCCGGATGAAATCACCTTTATTGTACAGCGGGTACAACCTGCCGGAGATACTCCGGGAGCAAATGTGACCGAGACCCCAAAAGCACGTCCGCCAAAAGAACAACAGGCTGAGAAGACTATTAATATTATCGTGGAGCAACCAAAACCGGGAGCTGCTGTGACCAGCCCTTTCTTGGTTTCAGGTCGGGCCCGGGTTTTTGAGGCCAATGTACAAATTCGTCTATTGGATGAAAAAGGCGCTACAATTACCCGTAAGTATGTAACTGCGACCGCCGGGGCTCCGGAGTGGGGAAATTTTAACACATCAATTCAGTATGCTGCTCCAGTGGTTCCGCGCAAAGCAACGCTGCAAGTCTATACAGAAAGTGCCAAAGATGGCAGTGTGCAGGATCTGGTCAGCATTCCACTGACATTAAAGTAAGCTGGATTCTGCGCAGTTGGGGATGCTGAAAACATTTCAGCATCCTCTTTAGTAATTCGGAGGTGGTTTTTTGCCGTTATTGCCGAAAATTATGGTATTGGGCGTGGGCAATGAGATTTTGACCGACGAAGGAGTCGGCGTACATGTAATTAGGGCGTTGCAGCGGGAGCGCCTGCCGGAAAACGTGGCGGTAATCACCGCCGGTACTGCGGGAATAGAGATGCTGCCTCTGATTGCCGGATTGGATCGGTTAATAGTTGTAGATGCAATGGATGCCGGTGATGAACCTGGCACAATTTATAAATTTGCCCCGGATGACATAAACGTGCTGCCGCCTGAATATCACGTATCAGTACACCAGATTGGGCTGGTAGAACTACTGTATTTGGCCGCTGCAAGGAATGAACTGCCGGCAACGGTTATATTTGGGATTCAGCCTAAAGTAATGGACTGGGGGTTGGTGCCGACCCCTGAGGTGGCCGGAAAAATTCCCAGGATAGTTGAATTGGTGAAGCGTGAAATAAAAATTTTATGAAACGGTAAAAATTAAGGAGGTCAGGTAAAAGTATGGGTTATAAACGATTATGGACAGTCTTTTTGTTGGCGCTGGTTATGGGTACGGCGATAACAACGGCCGTTGCCGCAACGGGTCGTGTAATTACTCTGGGTGCCGATTTAAATAGTGCGGACCAGGCCAAAGTGGCTCAGGGCCTTGGCGTTGATTTGAATAATACCGAAGTTGAGATTATTCGTATTACAAATAAAGAGGAACGAAAATACCTGCAGGGCCTGGTGCCTGCCAGCATCATTGGCTCACGTGCCATCTCATCGGCGATGGTCGAACTGCTGCCCGCCGGCAGCGGAATCAGTGTGAGCACCCGGAACATTACCTGGGTAACCAATGATATGTATGGAAATGCGTTGGCTACAGCCAGGGTAAAGGATGCCCGGATAACCGCGGTGGCTCCTTTTCCTGTATCGGGTACGGCTGCTTTGACCGGTATTTTTAAAGCTTTTGAAGCTGCTACCGGTCAAAAGCTGGATGAAAAATCCAAAAAGGTCGCTAATGAAGAATTAGTCCGCATGGGTGAATTGGGTGAACAGTTGGGTAAGGAAAAGGCAACTCAATTAATAATGAAGGTGAAGGAACAGGTAGTAGCCGATAAAATAACGGATCCGGCTCAAATCAAACAGATTATTATTAATATCGCCGGGGATTTGAATATTAATCTGAATACGGACCAAATTGATCAACTGGTTGCCCTAATGCAGAAAATAAGTACGCTGAACCTGAATATTAAAGATGTATCAACTCAATTGCAAGATATTAAAACGAAACTAGATCAGGTAATTGCCGACAACCAGGAAGTAAAGGGCCTGCTGCAGCGTATTTTGGATTTCCTGCAGGGAATTATAGAGCACGGGCATATTTTACCGGGGGGAAATAAAAGTAAAAGTGCCGGCAGATTCCTTTACACTTGATTCGTTAGATTATAAAATGATATAATGTGTTATTAAGTTGCGACAAACTGCCAGGAGGTTTAGTTTCATGAATAACTCTGTTAAAGTAAGGTTTGCGCCTAGCCCTACCGGGCCTTTACATATTGGCGGTGCCCGTTCCGCTTTATTTAACTGGCTGTTGGCCCGCAGATCCGGCGGAACAATGATTGTACGTATTGAGGATACTGATTTGGAGCGCTCCAGTCGGGAGTCGGAAGAAAACATTTTACAGGCATTACAGTGGTTAGGTCTGGACTGGGATGAAGGGATTGGCAAAGGGGGCGATCAAGGCCCTTACCGGCAGACGGAACGTTTACCTATATACAGGGAGTACACCGAGAAGTTGCTGGTCGCGGGGCAGGCATATTATTGCTTCTGCTCAGAGGAAGAATTGGAGGCTGACCGTCAGGATTTGCTGGCCCGGGGGGAAATGCCGCGTTACCTGGGCAAATGCTACCAATTATGTGACGAGGACAAGCGTAAGCACAAAGCTGCCGGGCGTAAACCGGTGGTGCGTTTTCGGGTGCCGGAAAACAGGGATATCGTGATTAATGACCTGGTCCGTGATAAAGTGGTATTTGAGAGCAATGGGATTGGTGATTTTGTCATTGTTAAGTCGGATGGCATTCCAACATATAACTTTGCCGTTGTACTGGATGATGCCCTGATGGGAATTACGCATGTCGTCAGGGGTGAAGAGCACCTTTCCAACACCCCCCGGCAGATATTGATTTATGAGGCATTAGGCCTTGCGGTGCCTGCTTTTGCACATGTTTCGCTGATTTTGGGCAAAGACCGCAGCAAAATGAGCAAGCGTCATGGTTCAACAGCTATTGAACAATATCGGAGCAAGGGGTATCTGCCCGAAGCCCTGGTTAATTTTCTTGTCTTACTGGGTTGGTCACCGGCCGGTGAGGAAGAGATTTTTTCCCTAGACGAACTGGCGCGGCAATTTTCCCTGGACCGGGTAGCCAAAAATCCGGCGGTGTTTGATTTGGATAAATTGAACTGGATTAACGGTTATTATATTCGGCAAGGCAATATTGAACGGATTACGGAGCTGGCAGTGCCATTTTTACGGGAAGCCGGCTACGTGACTGGAGAAATAACGCCGGAACGCAGACAATGGCTGCAAATGATTGTGGAATCCGTGCGCGAGCACTTGTCATGTATGGCGGATATTAATAATCAGGCTGGAATTTATTTTAATGAGGATATGCAGTTTGAAAATGAAGAAGCGCGGGAAATACTGCGTGGGGAACAAATCCCGCTGGTCATGGAAGCCTTTCGGGCCAAAGTCAGGGACTTGCCGGAAATTACGCCGGATGCAGTTAAAGCAATGCTGAAAGCCTTAACCAAGGAACTTAAACTGGGCGGAAAATTTGTTTATATGCCTGTTCGGGTGGCTTTGACCGGACAGACTCATGGCCCGGAACTTTTTTATTTATTACCTGTCTTTGGCCGGGAGAAAATTTTGACCCGCCTGGATACTACCTTTGCGAAGTTGTAATTGACAATTTCAAAGGAGCGAAGGTATAATTTTTTATAGGATCTGCAAATAAAAAGATGTAATGAACGGGAAAAGTAAGTCTGATACGACCTTAAGAGAGAAACCGCCTTTGGCTGGGAGTGGTTTTGGTACGGTTGGACTGAATGCGCTCGGGAACAGCGGAACGAAAGCCTTAACGGCCACTAGTTTATTGCCGGTTGACACCCGTTAGAGTGTTATGAGTGGGGTAAAATTACCCAAACAGTGTGGAACCGCGGAATTCCTCCGTCTCTGTATTTGAGCGGAGTTTTTTTATTTTAGCAGGCAGGAAGTATATTTTTGTTTTGCATTTGGGAGGTTATAGAATGTTTGAGCGGATAAGGAAAGACATAAAAGTGATTTTTGACCGGGATCCGGCGGCCAGGAGCTTTTGGGAAGTGGTACTTTGTTATCCTGGTTTTCATGCCCTTTTTTATCACCGGATAGCTCATTATTTATATAAAAAGGGTTATATTATTTTACCCCGGTTGATTTCCCAGTTTTCCAGGTTTTTGTCAGGCATCGAGATTCATCCCGGGGCCACTGTCGGTGAAGGTCTGTTTATTGATCACGGCACCGGTGTGGTAATTGGTGAGACGACTGAGGTTGGCAACAATGTGACTATTTATCAGGGTGTTACTTTGGGCGGCACCGGCAAGGAAAAAGGCAAGCGGCATCCGACTGTAGGCAATAACGTGGTAATCAGCACAGGAGCCAAAATCCTTGGCAATATTAAAATTGGTGACAATGCTAAAATCGGTGCCGGTTCAGTGGTGCTCCGGGATGTACCGCCTAATACCACGGTGGTGGGAGTACCCGGAAAAATTGTCATTAGGGACGGTATTAATATTGCTGATGTTAATTTAGAAGAAAAAATCGACTTGCATCACGAAGACCTGCCGGATCCGGTTGCGGAGATGATGCTGTGTATGCAGCGGAAGATTGACCGGCTGGAAATACGGATTATGGAGCTGGAGGGAGACAAGAAGTAATGACCATCAGACTTTATAACACCTGTACCGGCCAAAAAGTGAATTTTGTGCCCCGTACTCCAGGCAAAGTGGATATGTATGTTTGTGGGCCTACTACATATAACCTTATTCATTTGGGCAACGCCAGGCCATTGATTGTTTTTGACACTGTCCGGCGATATTTTGTCTACCGGGGATACCAGGTTAATTATGTACAAAATTTTACCGACATTGACGATAAAATTATTAACCGGGCTAGGGAGGAAGGGATGGACGCCCTCGCGCTGGCCGACAAATATATTAAAGAGTACTATAAGGATGCCGACGCGCTGGGGGTTCGGGAGGCCACCGTGCATCCCAAAGTAAGCGAGCACATGCCGGAAATCATTGAGATGGTTAACGGGATTATTAAAAGCGGTTATGCCTATGTTGTTGATGGTGATGTTTATTTTTCAGTCAGTAAATTTAATAATTACGGGTTTCTTTCCGGTCGCTCCCTGGAAGATATGCAGGCCGGAGCCCGGGTTGGGGTAGATGAGCGCAAGGAACACCCGATGGATTTTGCCTTGTGGAAAGCCGCTAAGCCAGGGGAGCCGGCGTGGGACAGTCCCTGGGGTCAGGGGCGGCCGGGCTGGCATATTGAATGTTCGGCTATGGCCAACAAATATCTGGGCATGGGATTTGATATTCACGGAGGCGGCTTTGATCTGATTTTTCCCCATCATGAAAATGAAATTGCCCAGTCTGAGGCATTTGCGGGTTGCGGTCCTTTTGCGCAATACTGGATGCATAATGGGTTTATTACTGTTAATGAGGAAAAAATGTCCAAATCACTGGGCAACTTTTTTACGGTACGGGAAATATTGGCCAAATATGACCCGGAAGTGGTGCGTTTTTACATGTTGTCCACCCACTACCGGAGTCCGCTGGATTTTGATGATACCAAACTGGAAATGAATAAGAAAAGTCTGGCCAGGCTCCATAACGTTCTTGCTGCTATAGACAGTTTATTGCAGGCGCCGGTTAGCAATGACCATGTGGCCGCTCTGGCTGAACCAGAAAAAGCGTTGGCAGAAGCCCGGGTTAAAGCAGAAAACGAATTTCAATTAGCTATGGATGACGATTTTAACACAGCTCTGGCGATTGCCGTCCTATTTGATTTGGCCAGGGAAGTTAATACCTTCCGGAATGCGCTTGGCGGACTGGGGATGCAGAATATTGCCGGGAGCACCAGAGATTTGCTCAGTCAGGTACGGGATACATTTATTGCTCTGGGTGGCGTGCTGGGCTTGTTTGAAAAATCGGAAACTACCGGCAGTGATGACAATTTGACGGAACAGTTGATGGACCTGATTATGCAAATCAGACAAGAAGCTCGGAAGAAAAAGGACTGGCCGACAGCAGACGCTATCCGTGACCGTTTGGGTGAACTGGGTATTGTGTTGGAAGATACTCCGCAGGGGGTTTGCTGGAAAAAAAGTAATTAGAATGACGGGGGTATTATGCCAAAAAAAACGGATCAGGTAAGCCCTGACCATGCACCGGCGCTGGTGCTGGCTTATATCGGGGATGCCGTTTATGAAATTTTTGTGCGGCGGCATTTAATGGAATCTGGCATTACCAAGGTCAAGGAATTGCACCAGGAGGCTATTAAGTTCGTTAATGCCGGGACTCAGGCCAGAGTAGTAAGGGCTTTGGAGGAAAAGCTGACTGAGTCGGAACAAAAGGTAGTTAGAAGGGGACGGAATGCTAAATCCGGCTCGCCGCCCAAAAACACTCCGGTGATTACATACCGGTACGGAACCGCATTGGAAGCGCTGTTTGGCTACCTGTACTTAAAAGGGCAGGAAAGTCGGCTGGCGGAAATATTTGAATTGGTAAAAGTTATTGTGAATGAAGAGGTGGAGGAGGGCGGAGATGCAAGTAAACCTGATTAGCCATACTCCGGAGCCAGAGAAAACGGTTGCTGCGGCAGCTCGTCTATGTTATTCGCCGGCGGGGGCGGAAACTATTATGGATGACTTCACTGCAGAGGAAATTCGGCGCTTCCTCTATCTCTTGGTAGACCTTGGTCATTGGTCGCCAACCGAACATGTTACGTTTACTTTTGCTGTAGAGGGAGTGAGCCGCGCCCTGACTCATCAGTTAGTACGCCATCGCATTGCCTCGTATTCGCAGCAGTCGCAGCGATACGTTAAATTAGAGGAATTTGAGTATGTAATCCCTCCTTCCATCCGGGAAAATCCAACCGCATTAAGGGTTTTTGAAGAGCAGATAGCCGCTATCCGGTCGGCTTACAGCAAGTTAACAAATTTGGTGCATCAGGAGGATGCCCGGTACATTTTACCGAATGCATGTGAGACCAAGATAGTCCTGACCTTCAATTGCCGGTCGTTGTATAACTTTTTTCAGCATCGCTGTTGTGCCCGGGCACAGTGGGAAATCCGGCGGCTGGCCAACCGGATGCTGGCCGAAGTGCGCAAAGTAGCGCCGGTATTATTTGAAAAAGCCGGTCCCAATTGTGTTAGCCGTAATATATGCCCGGAAGGCAAAATGACCTGCGGTCGTTTGCTTAAGCTCGGACAGGGCAGGGATAGCGAGGGGCAATAGGGACAGACTAATTATTAAATATGCAGGCTTGATAAAAATCATTGGTATTTTGAGGTGATTCCATGTCTGATCAAATCATTGGCCGTAACCCTGTCTTAGAAGCATTACGGAGCGGCCGGTCAATACATAAACTGTTGGTAGCGCAAGGGGCTGCCAAAGGCTCTATACTGGGAATTTTGGGCTTGGCCAGAGACCGGCGGATTCAGATTCAGGAAGTGACCAGGCAGCACCTGGATACTATGACTGATTCGGCCAACCATCAGGGGGTTGTAGCCCTGGCGGCGGCCAAGGCGTATGTGGAAGTGGAGGACATACTGCGGTTGGCCCGGGAGCGTAATGAGGAACCATTTATATTGATTCTTGACGAGATAGAAGACCCGCATAATCTGGGAGCAATCTTACGAACCGCTGACGCTGCCGGTGTGCATGGGGTAATTATCCCCAAACATCGCGCGGTAGGTCTGACATCTGCAGTGACCAAGGCATCGGCGGGGGCAGTGGAATATATACCGGTAGCCCGGGTGACCAACTTGGTAAAAACTATTGAGAAGCTAAAAGAAGCAGGCTGTTGGATTGCCGGAAGTGACGCTACGGCCCAACAAATGGCCTGGGACGCCGACCTCAAAGGATCGGTAGGCCTTATTATTGGTAGTGAGGGAAAAGGAATTAGCCGCTTATTGCGGGAAAAATGTGATTATCTTGTAAAATACCCGATGCGGGGTGAAATCAGCTCATTAAATGCATCGGTTGCCGCTGCACTTATTTGTTACGAAGTGGTTCGCCAACGAGGACTGAGTGCGAAGATCAGGTTGCAGGAGCAATAAGTATGGAAAGCTGCTTAATCGTTGATGGATATAATATCCTGCATGCCTGGCCGGACATGGCTAAGCTAATGTCTAAAGACCTTAATCATGCCAGGGCAAGGTTGGTCAAGCTGCTTAGTAATTATGGGGCAATACGAGGCATAAAAGTAGTGGTGGTTTTTGATGCGCACTTGGTCAAAGGTGGTCAAGGCAGTTCCGAAGAAGCCGGCGGGGTGAGGGTTGTATACACTCCCGAAGGGGTGACTGCCGACATGGCCATCGAAAAATTGACTGCCCGGTTGACGGCCGGTCACCAAGTTACCGTGGCTACCTCCGACTGGACGCAGCAGCGGATGGTTTTTGGTCAGGGTGCCGCCCGCATGTCGGCCAGAGAGCTGGCAGTTGAAGTATTATCGGCAAATGAAGAAAATGATTTCTATATGGAAAGCCGGGTGCCCGGCGAGTACGGGATTCGAGGGCATTTGTCGGAGGAAATAAAAGCGGTTTTAGAAAAAATACGCCGGTCAAAGTAATAGGGAAAGCTTGACTACTAGCCCGGCTTTATGTATAATTATGAATGTAATTCAGCAAACTTTTTTATAATAGGATTCTTTGTTTAGATGTCTAGGCAGATAATAGGCTTGACATTGTTTTTTTTGGCGTGAGTTTGCTGTCAAACTTCATATGGAACCGGATTATACCAGGGAAGACAGAGAAAACAAGGAGTTACTGCTACCTTGATTAAATCGGAGCGGAGGCGATTATTAGTGAGTCTAAGTGCACAAAGAGAGGTTTTGGATACCTTTGATGTGATGTTAGACGAAGACGTTGTTGAGTTTGCCAAAGACGGTCATGACACTGCTCTGGAGTACTTGATTAATAAGTATAAAAACTTTGTGCGCGCTAAAGCCCGTTCGTATTTTCTGATTGGTGCCGACCGGGAGGACATTATCCAGGAAGGCATGATTGGTCTTTACAAAGCTATCCGTGATTTTAAATCGGACAAGCTGTCATCCTTCCGCGCTTTTGCTGAACTCTGTATTACCCGGCAAATAATCACGGCGATTAAAACTGCTACCAGACAAAAACACATCCCGCTTAATTCTTATGTTTCTCTGAACAAACCGATTTACGACGAAGATTCAGACCGGACTCTACTGGATGTGATTTCCGGTTCTAAGATTACCGATCCCGAGGAATTGATTATTAGCCGGGAAGAGTTTGATGATATTGAGGAAAAAATGGGTGAAATCCTCAGTTCTCTCGAATGGAAAGTGCTTATGTCTTATCTTGAAGGTAAATCTTATCAGGAGATTGCGGTTGACCTGAAGCGGCATGTCAAGTCTATTGATAATGCTTTACAGAGGGTGAAGCGCAAGCTGGAAAGGTACCTGGAGAAAAGGGAAAACTAACCGGAGAATTGGCTGCCAATTAGCAAAAATTAGCTGTTGACCTGACTGGTGAAACATTGTATAATGGATTTTGTCAGTCGCCGACGTAGCTCAATTGGTAGAGCAGCTGACTTGTAATCAGCAGGTTGCGGGTTCGAGTC
>CAZWUW010000063.1:0-17017 GCA_964636895.1 uncultured Eubacteriales bacterium | reverse complement strand
CACTGTTCAGTTTTCAAGGACCTGCTTGCTCGGTCATTAATTAGCGGCGCCTGGCAGCTTTCTTGCCATGCTTGCCGATAAATAACCTCGTTTTGCCTTCCGCTTTTCTGCGGTCGGCACCGGCCGCTCTCGCAACCCGGAATCTCATCTTAACATCTCCGCATCGGATTTGCAAGATGTATTTTTTGGTAACCCGACCGGCTTTCTTCCGTGCCGACCGACATTGACTAATATAGCATATGCACAAGATAATTGTCAAGGGGAACTTAACACTTTTTTTACATATTTCATATTTCATATTTCTTATGTATAAAAGTATTATGCATAAAAACAAATATAATATTCAAGGCCTGTGACAATGCTTCTGTGTCACAGGCCCTGCCGTATTACTGCTTATTTAAATAATCCAGGGCATCACCCAGGTTTAAATTCACATTGGTTTGCGGCACTTCACCGACAATAATCGTTTCAGCAATAGGTATTTGCGAAGCTACTTCAACAGAATCGCTTACCAATGGGATAACGATTTTTACCCGGCTAAAAACATGCAAGTAGAGGCGATGCCTGGTCTGGTTAATTCCGGCCTGCTGAAAACTGTCCTCCACCTTAACCTTGACAGTCCCCATGGGTACCAGCGTGACCTTTATTTTAGGTCCATATGTGGCCAGGAGTTTACTGTTCATGGCCTGACCCAAAGGTATTGGAATAACAGTTCCTTCGAGTTTGGCCAGGGTTCTTTGAATTTCCAGGGTTGTGTCAGCAGCCAGATTATTGATTTTAATTGTATTGGCTTGCATTAAGACTACCCTTCCATTATTATCGGTACGAATAAAAATCAGGTCCTTGTATTCCACAGCTTTGGTTATCTTTTCATTGACTGCCTCCTGAATGGCCCTGATGGCCGCCTGTTCGGCACGCACACGGGCCATGGCCAAAATCGTTGCCTTCAGATTAATTTCCACAATTGTAAATGGGGCTGTTATCAAAGCCAGCAAGATCAGTACGACAACCAATGGTTTAATGCTCCACCGGCGTCTGAACATAAGTCATTCACCTCCACATGCCAATATATGATTGACAAATATGAAAGGTGCATGATATTTCACTTAGGAAAAGATTAACGAAGCAATTTCTAGTGCCGGCAACAAGAAAAGCATATCCCCATAAACTATTACCCGGGGGAAAGGTCAAGAAGTTTTTAAGGTTAGCATTTGCCCTTTAATAACACAGCCATCTCAGGTAAGAGATGGCTGTGTTATTAAAGGGTTTTTCTGTTGGTTATCGAATAGTTTTAATGTTTATTGGCCAAACAAGGCAATAAACTAAGAATAAACTCTTACGGAGTGGTCAAAATGTTGTCTTCGAAAAGGTTCACAATTGTGCTCGGTCTTTTATTGATCGCGATATATGGTTACATAACTGCATCAAATTCTTATGCAACAATTGAACAAGTACTATATAAAGAAGGATTCCAGCACATAATTGAAGTGATTACCGAAAATGAAAAACAAAAATATGCCCTCGTCCTGGATAAGAATAATGAAGTTAAAGCAGTTACCCTGACCAAAAACTTATTCGGCTGGCAAACCGGCATCGTAACCTGGGGAAGTTCCACCGTATTATCACAAATCCCTGCCTATTCCGGCATAAACGGCTTTTCCGTCCACGAAAACAAATTGGTCTACGGTGTAATCAATAATAACCAGATTCATACCGTCTATTTTAATGACTGGCCGACTTCAATAATCCCGCTAAAAGTTAACACATATAGGATGTGGTACCAAATTGGCAATGTAGGAGCAAACACTTCAGTAAAGGCGTACGACAAAAACCAAAAGCTAATTGCCGTCTTTCCTGAATTGAAGAACTAATCCACCATTAGCTTAACAAACTTCCTTTTACCGGCTTTGATTATCATCCCGCCTCGCGGAACAATTTTGCCGTTGGGGTCGTCAAACTTATCGTCATCCACTTTTACCGCGCCCTGCTGGATTAGGCGACGCCCCTCGCTGGTACTGGCGGCCAGTCCGGCCAGGGTTAATAGTTTAGGCAGCCAGATTTGCCCGTCCTCAAGCCCAGTAAAGTCAACGGTGTATTCCGGGATTTCATCAGGCAGCTCTTTTTTCTGGAAGATGTTCTTGAACTCCTCCTCAGCCCTTAGGGCTGCTTCCGCGCCGTGATAAATAGTAACAATTTCCCTGCCCAGGCGCATCTTCACGTCCCGCGGGTGCAGACTGCCGCTGTTAAGCCCGGCTTCAATGCCACGGATCTCCTCCATCGATACCGGGGTTACCAGCTCAAAATATCTGACCATCAATTCATCGGCAATAGACATGGTTTTACCGTACATTTCCCGCGGCGACTCAGTGATACCTATGTAATTACCCAGACTTTTACTCATCTTCTGGACTCCGTCCAGCCCTTCCAGTATTGGCATCATAATCGCTACCTGGGGTTGCTGGCCATATTCCTTCTGCAGGTGCCGGCCCATCAAGAGATTAAATTTCTGGTCGGTACCACCCAATTCCACATCGGCCTCCAACGCCACCGAATCATAACCCTGCATTAGCGGATAAAAAAACTCATGGATGCTGATCGGCATTTCATGGTCAAAGCGTTTGGCGAAATCGTCCCGCTCCAGCATCCGAGCCACCGTGTACTTGGCCGCCAGATTAATCACATCGGCAAAAGTCAATGGCGCCAGCCACTGGCTGTTGAAAACCATGGTGGTTCGATCCCGGTTAAGGATTTTAAATATTTGCTCTTCATAAGTTCTGGCATTGGCCAGCACCTGTTCTTCCGTAAGTTGTTTTCTGGTCTCCGACTTGCCTGTCGGGTCACCGATCCTGGCGGTATAATCACCCAACAATATAGTCACATTATGTCCCAGGTCCTGAAATTGTCGCAGCTTTTGCAGCACCACGGTATGACCCAGATGAATGTCCGGCGCGGTAGGATCAAAACCCAGCTTTATGTTCAAAGGCCTATTTTCCTGAATTGATTTTTTAAGCTTCTCCACCAGTTCATTTTCCGGCACGAGCTCCGCCGTACCACGTTTAATAACCTCCAATTGCTTATGTATTTCCTTTTGCAATTCCTTTTCCAACTCCCGATTCCCCTTCCTGCTGTTCTACCTAGCATCAAGCCGGCATATATTTATATGATACGATTACCTCATTATAGTATAGCAAAAGCCCGTCCGGACTGCAACCGAACGCAGATTTAGGCGAAATTTGTTTAACTTGCACAACCTTTTATGTTATAATCGTGGTAATATACTTTCTATCCAGGGGAGGTCTTGTCCCACATGGGAGAAAACGAAAACGGTTCAAGAGTTAATAATAGAAAGAAGAAGAAGAAAAAGTTGAATGCCTTACGTTTTGCCATTGTAGTGCTGGTTTTTTTGCTACTGGTGGCTGGCGGCTCGGTGGCCGGCCTGGTTGTGGGCAGCCTGAAGGATATGCCCGCATGGGACCCAAAGGCTTTAGAACCTAACCTGCCGTCATACATATATGATAAAGACGGGAAACTAATTACCAGTATTTATGTGGAAAACCGGGTGCCGGTACAGTTAGAACAGATTCCGCTGCGCGTCAGAAATTCTTTTCTGGCCATAGAAGATGTACGGTTTTATGACCATGGCGGCCTTGATATAAAACGTATTATCGGTGC
This sequence comes from uncultured Eubacteriales bacterium, assembly GCA_964636895.1. Classification (GTDB taxonomy): domain Bacteria; phylum Bacillota; class Thermincolia; order Thermincolales; family CAZWUW01; genus CAZWUW01. Next base: position 13,345 of record CAZWUW010000063.1, on the reverse strand, counting down.
GGCCATTGCCGATGTTAAAGCCGGCTACGCCGCCCAAGGGGCCAGTACAATTACCCAGCAGTTAGCGAAAATAGCTTTTCTAAATCCCGAAAAGAGCCTGAAACGCAAAATTCAGGAAGCCTCTATCGCCATTCAACTTGAACGGAAGTACACCAAAGACCAGTTGTTTGAAATGTACCTTAACCGGATATATTTTGGTGAAGGTGCCTATGGTATCCAGAGTGCGGCCCAGGTTTATTTTGGTAAAAGTGTTGATAGTTTGTCCCTGCAAGAAGCTGCGCTACTGGCCGGCTTGCCCAAAGCGCCCAATAACTACTCGCCCTTCAAGAACCCTGAAAGCGCCCGCAAACGCCGTAATATTGTGCTTGCCCAGATGGCTGAAAACAAATTTGCTTCGGCATCGGAAGCTGCCGCCGCCCAACAGGCAGAAATCGTACTTAACGGTACCAAAGCCAAAAACATAGATAAATACCCGTACCCGTATTTTGTAGACTATGTAACCGACAAGCTGCTTGAAAAATATGGTGAACATAAGGTTTATAAAGGTGGCCTGAAAGTATTTACCACCATGGATCCAGTGATTCAAGCCGCTGCTGAAAAAGCATTGGCCAATAATAAAAATTTTCCCAAAACCAAACCTGATAAAAACGGTGTAGCCCAGCCCCAGGCTGCTGTTGTGGTACTTGATCCACAAACAGGACACATTAAAGCCCTGGTGGGCGGACGGGACCATAGTCAGAAACTGCAATTCAACCGTGCTACGGATGCGACCCGCCAGCCGGGTTCAGCTTTTAAGCCGGTGGTCGCCTATGGCCCGGCCATTGAAAATGGCGAGAGTCCGGCCAGCTCCGTTGAGGACCTGCCGCTTAAAATTGGCTCCAAAACCTTTAAAAACTACGATGGCGCTTATCACGGTATCGTCACCTACCGTACTGCCGTCACCCATTCTTATAACATCCCTGCCGTCAATATCCTTAAAGACACCGGTATTACTAAATCCATTAATTTTGTCAAAAAACTGGGTATTACCACTTTGGTAAGCAGCAAAGATAATGCCAAAAGGAATGATGAAAACCTAAGCATTGCCCTGGGCGGCCTGACCCAAGGGGTAAAACCTTTGGAACTGGCCGGTGCCTTCGGTACCTTTGCCAACAAAGGCATTTATGTGCAACCGGTAGCAATAACCAAAGTAACTGACCGTAACAATGTACTGCTGGATGAAAATCATTTTAAACCCCAAAAAAAGGTGGCCATGAACGAAACCACCGCTTTCCTGGTTACTGATATGATGCAATCCGTTGTAAAGGGCGGCACCGGTACCAAAGCAGCGCTGGGTAAAAGACCGGTAGCCGGCAAAACCGGTACCACCAGCGACTACAAAGATGCCTGGTTTGCCGGCTACACGCCGGAACTGGTGGGTGTAGTTTGGATGGGGCACGATAACCCCACACCCATGCGCGGTGTCACAGGCGGCAGTTATCCCGCTAAGATATGGAAAGAAGTTATGTCCACAGCTTTAAAAGACGTTCCGGTCAAAGAGTTCAATGGTCCGCAAGGACTGGTCAGATACACCGTCTGTTCCAAGTCAGGTGACCAACCTGGCCCCAACTGCCCTAAAGGTGACCTGGTCACAGAATGGTTTGCTAAAGGTAAAGTGCCTAAATCAGTTTGTGATGTTCACGTTTTAGTGGAGGTTTGTCCGGAATCCAACCAGCTTCCTAACGAATATTGTCCGGAAAAAGTTTCCCGTTCCTTCGTCAAAGACGCCAAAAAAGACAAAGATGCCGTGCCAACCCAAACCTGCACGATGCATGGTCCGGGCACCAAGCCGGCGGGTACACCGGTTTGCACAGATCCTACCCATGGCGGCATGCTTTACCTGGCAAACATAGCCGGTACCGATGAGGAAGGCGGCTGCCCCAACGCATCAGTCAGTTACCAAAACATTACCAACGGACTCAATCCTACCGAAAACTGTCCTATTCCCGAACACGAGGTCAAAATAAAAGAGCCGCCAACGCCGGCGGTACCGGAAAGAACGGGGTTGGTGCAGCCCGGAGAAGTTAATACCGAATAAAAGCTTATTTAATTTCTACTACCGTAACCCCCATACCGCCTTCGCCATATTGGCCGGGGCGGTATGTTTTTACGTGCCGGTTTTGCGCCAACATGCTGCTAATGGCTTTTCGCAAAGCGCCGGTACCTTTGCCGTGTATCAGATAAACCTGCGGGACACCGCTCAAAAAGGCATCATCCAGGTATTTTTCCACCTGTTCTAAGGCTTCATCCACCAAAAGCCCACGCAAATCAATTTCCGTGCTAAAATCTTTGGTCTTAGCGGCCATTACCCGGGCGGCTGACGAGGTCTCGCGCACCGTCCGTTCCTCTTGCGCCAACCTTACCTCATCAATAGAGACCGTAAGCTTCATAATGCCTACCTGAACCGTAATTTGACCATCTTCGCCACTAGCCGTGACATGGCCTTTTTGATTATATTTAGGCAAAAAAACCGTATCCCCTGGCAGCACCCGCTTTGGTGGCGGGCCGTATTTGCCGGCTACAACAGCAGCAACTTTTTCTTCATATGCCGATTGCACATCCCTGATCCCGGCGCGCGCCTGTTGGGCCTGCAATAACCCTTCCCGTGCGGCGTCGGTCAGGGCTTCCTTGACCTTATTTATAGCCTCTTCGGCTTCCAGCCGGGCTTTTTTCAAGATTGCCGCCGCCTCGCTGTTAGCTTCCGCCAATACTTGGGACTTTTTTTCCCGGATAGAACAAACAGCAACGTTATACTCTTTATGTAAATCTTCCGCCTGCTGCCGCAGCATGGCGGCTTGTGCCCTTTCCTCCCCGACCAGCCGCCGGTTTTCTTCCAATTCTCTGATTAGTTCAGCCACTTCTTTATCTTCTTTGGTCAGCAAGCTCTTAGCCCGGTCAATCACAGAGAGGTTCAGCCCTAACCGGGCGGCAATTTCAAAAGCACTGCTGCTGCCTGGCTGACCGATAAGCAACCGATATGTAGGACGTAAAGTTTTGGTATCAAACTCTACGGAGGCATTTTCCACCCCCGGCCGGTTAAAAGCAAATACCTTCAGTTCGCTGTAATGGGTAGTGGCGATGGTGCAAACCTGCCGTTCGTCCAGGTATTCCAGGATAGCCATAGCCAGAGCGGCACCCTCTACCGGATCTGTACCGGAGCCCAGCTCGTCCATCAAGACCAGTGCATCCCGGTCTACCTCTGTCAGTATCCGGACTACGTTCGTCAAATGCCCGGAAAAAGTACTCAACGACTGTTCAATACTTTGTTCATCGCCTATATCCGCGAATAATTGCCTGAACACGCCCACTTCGCTGCCCGTCTCCGCCGGAATATGGAGGCCGGCCTGGGCCATGGCGGTTAATAGTCCTACTGTTTTCAAAGCTACCGTCTTACCGCCGGTATTAGGACCGGTAATTACCAAAATATGAAATCCCTGACCAAGATGTACACTGACAGGCACTGCCTTGCCAGGAATCAGGGGATGCCGGGCCCCCTTCAGACAAAGGCGGCGCTGGTCATTCAGCCTGGGTGCCCCACCATCCATTTTGGCGCTTAGCCGGCCCCGGGCAAAGATAAAGTCCAGCCGGGCCAAAAGCTCCAGATTGGCAGCTACGCCGTCCCCTGCAGCCCGTACTAAATTGGTCAGCATGGTCAAAATGCGGAGAATTTCCTGTTTTTCTTCTGCGGCCAGCCGCCGCAGCTCATTGTTCTTCTCCACTACCGCCATAGGTTCGATGAATAGCGTAGCACCGCTGGCCGACTGGTCATGAACAATACCGGGGAACTGCCCCCGGTACTCCTGCTTAACGGGCACCACATAACGGTCAGCCCGCTGGGTCACAATAAATTCCTGTAAATATTTTTGATATTCCGCCGAACGGATAATCTGGTCCAGCTTTTCTTTAATTCCGGCATGCAGATCCCGGCTTTTTGACCTTAAGGACCTTAATTCTGGTGAAGCCTTATCGCCAATTTCCCCCGCAGCGTCAATAGCCTGCTCAATTTTCTCTTCTACCTCATGATAAACTGTCAGACTAGCAGACATGCCCCCGATAATTGGGTACTGTTCTTGTTTATTCAAAAAGAATTTTCTGAGCCGCCGGGCAGCCCGCAGGGTATCCGCCACCTCGAGCAATTCATATGGTTCCAGGACGGCACCCAAATCCACTTTGTGTAAAACTTTACGAATATCTTTCAGTCCACCCAGTGGCAGGTCCGGCTCTTTGCGCAAGATTTCCTTGGCCTCCGTAGTCTCCTGCTGTCTTTTTGCCACTGTTGGCAGGTCAACAGCCGGCAGCAAGGCCGAGGCCAGTTCTTTGCCGGGTGTAAAAGTAGCGCAGGCTACCAGCATATCTATTACTTTATCGTATTCTATACGCTGTAACATCCGTTGATCCAAACCCATCAACCTTTCATTGCACCCCGCGATAATAATGTCCCTTTGTATAGACCCCGCCCATGGCCTTCAATAACGGGTGGTCTTCTGACGGTGGCTGATACCTATCCGGATTTTGCATGTATTTGTCCAGTTCTGTGCGGTAACTACCCACCACCAAAGCTGTATAATCCGCATCATTTATTTCCAGTTCAACTCTTAAGGTGTTAATTCCTGCCTGACATAAAGGCTTTATGTGTTCCAAAAGACAAAGTTCCCGGGCATTAAATATATGAGTACGGCAGTAGCGGTCTGTGCGCAGCGGAAAAATTATCCCCAGCCGGTCCTTCAGACCGTACCGCTCACCGGTGCAGGGCCCGCCGCAGGACTGCCGCTCACCCGCCTTGCCAAGCACACTGCCGATAACACAATGTTCGGACACCATCATTGGCACAGCCCCGTGCACCAGGGCTTCTAGCGGCAGCAAACCGCTAACCGCAATATCTCTTATCTGTTCCAGAGTAAGTTCCGGTGACAGAGTAGCCTGTACAACCCCCTGCTCCTTTAGCCATAATAAAGCCTGGCTATTGTAGGTATTCAGGGAAAAATCTGCCTTAATCCGCCTGATATCCTTCTCCCGCGCTAATCTCAATATACCAAGATTGCCTGTCAGCAAATCCAGGTTATGCGCCTGTGCCAGTTCCAGCAACGCCAGCACCGACGGCAAGTCTTGCTCCTGAACAATGCGTGGGGTACGGACGGTTAAGACTACATCCTGCCGGACACATATTTCTAATGCCTGCAGCACCTCGTCCGTTAGGTGCCGGGTTTCACCGGGAGTAAAAACACTGCCGCCGTAGCAAACTGCTGCCGCCCCGTTTTTGACCGCCTGCTTTACAGCTGCCAAATTACCGACGGCGGCCGATAATACCGGCGGGTGAAAAACACCGCCTGGTCTGGCTGCTGTGCCGGTCAGGCTGTCCAGCACGGTATCCACCGCAGCGGAAAAACTGCCGGACGGCAGAGGTTGCGGCCGTTTTTCCGCAATCCGCAATTCTTCCAACCCGGTTATTACCCGCCGGCGGATATCGTTAATCTCACTTAATGGTACCATCACTCCGGGTTCTATAACTGCTTCTAATTTGCTTACAGCAAAAGGGGTGTTGCCTAAACGATCCAGTTGACTCAGCAGCGCTTCCTCAGTTAATGGCTTCTTTTCGGCCCTGACCAATGTGATTGTGCCTTGTACCATTACCTCCCGGCTCGCTTCATCCCGCACCGTCATCTGCATCTGCCCGCCTATTTCCGCCGTCACTTTAAAATCCAGCGGAATCTTTTTGGTTTCCTGCGGTGACAGGAAAGTCTGCCTGGCCTCATGCATTAAAGCAACATCATGGGTCTTGAATACCCGATCACCGGTTCTTACCCGGCCTTCTACCGAAATCTGAACCCGATCCCCAGGCCCAGCCTCCTCAACGGGTTGGCCATCCAAGATGATTTTCCCTACCTCGGTGCCTTTACGTCCACCTTCGGTAACCCATATCTCGATACCATCACCCAGGCGCAGTTTATCTTCCAGTTGAATCTCCACCAGCCCATTTTCCCGGTTATAACGTCCTACCCGCCCCAACCTGATGCCCCGGTTGTTTGGGCGTTTATAACTCATCATATCCTGGCCGTGCCGGCCGGTAAAGTAAGCAGTGGTAAATTCCCGGTTAAAAATCTGGGCCAGTTGTTTTTCCTCTTCATCGGTAACCAATTCATCAGGGTTTCCACCAGGTTCACCTATAGACAGGGAGCGAGCCAGAGAGCGATGCAGCGCCTGCCGATAAATTCTCACCACGGTAGCCACATACTCCGGCTTTTTCATGCGGCCCTCAATTTTCAGGGAGTCCACCCCCGCAGCCGTCAATTCCGGGAGATGCCGGACCAGATTCAGGTCCCGCGGACTTAACAGATGACTGCCCAGCTTGTCTGGTGCAGCCAGCACTGCTCCTTTTTCATTTACCAGTGTATATGGCAGCCGGCAAGGCTGGGCACACCGGCCACGATTACCGCTCCGCCCGCCGATAAGGCTGCTCATCAGGCATTGACCTGAGTAACAAATACACAGGGCTCCGTGGATAAAGACCTCTAATTCCGCCCCGGTGGTTTTTTTTATCTCAATAATGGCTTGCAGTGACAATTCACGGGCCAGCACCACCCGCCGAAAACCCATTTCCTGCATCAGCCGCACCGCGGCCGTGTTATGTATCGTCATCTGAGTACTGGCATGCAGTTCTAGTTGTGGCAGCAGCCTGCGGGCCAGTCTGGCCACCCCCAGATCCTGGACAATTACCGCGTCAACACCGATTTCATAAAGATACCGCAGATAATCCGCCAGTTCACGGAGTTCCCGGTCAGCCACTAAAATATTTACGGTGACAAATATTTTTACCCCGCGAATATGGGCATATTCCACCGCCTTTAGCAATTCATCCCGGTCAAAATTATCGGCAAACTGACGGGCGCTAAACATTTTACCCCCCAGGTAAACAGCATCAGCACCGTTTTGCACCGCTCCTTTAAGCGCTTCCCAGCTGCCCACCGGGGCAAGTAATTCCGGCTCAGACATTTTGATACCCTCCTTTGCTGCCAAGCAAAAAGGAGTGGCCGTGGTCCGGCCACCTCCACTCCCTGCTATTGCTTTGGTTAAAAACGGTTAACCTGTGGCTATTTTCCGTTCAACCCTGGTTAACCCTGAACAGGGAATAACCTTTATGCCCTGCTTTGCCAGCTCATCCAGGAACAGGTTCATGCCCAGCGAATCACTGGCGATATGTCCGGCAATAACCACACTGATATGATTTTTCTCAGCCTCTTTACGGTGTTTTTCACCAATATGCATACCGACTATAGTTCCTACCCCGGCCTGCGCCAGTTTGGCAAAGGCATCTTCCGAGCCACCGGTGCCGCCGGTCATGTCCACAAAGACTTTACCGGCTTTACGGTCTTTATCACCGGCAAATACAGTCGGACCCGCATTTAATTGTACAGCTTCCGCATATTCAGGAATTTCTTTCAGGAGTTTTATTACATCGCCAACAGTTTCGGGATTTTTTTTATCTAATAGTTTTTGTAAAAATGCAGTCACCAGATTATCTGCCGGCGTATGTACACACATCAGAGGGATGTCTATAATACGGGCTACATCAACTGCCTTATTATGGTTTAAGGGCATTAAACCGCGCTTTACCTCGCTGATTCGGGAGGCCATGATGCCTTGCGCGACATTAATAGGTACACCCATGATTTCCAGAATTTCAGCCTGCATATTCATCACTTCATGCAGGGCGGCCAGAGCCTTGCCCTCCGGATGATGAGCAATAATCAGATCAACCTGTTCCCCCTTGTCCCGCAACCGATCAGCCAGCAGCACTTCCCCGGCTTCAATGTCGATACCACAAAGGACTGTTGATATATCCCGATTGCTGTCACCAAACAAGATTCTGGTATCACTATAAGGATTTTTTAGTTTTTCCTCATCAAACTCCTTTTTATCGTCCGCTTTAAGTTCTTTAAAGGCGGCAGCATGTTTTTTTAAGAGTTTTTCAACTTCTTTTTTGCCCCTGGGGTCGGTTTCAATGCCTTTTTTAACTGCCAATTCGTAAATCTCGTTTAATTTCATACGAAAACCTCCATGGAAACTATGCCCAAATTGGAAAAACTATTGTTAGGAAATGAATTATTATATTCTATTAACATCTTAAAAATCCTTTAATATAGTTGTACAGTATTATTAGTATGATTATTAACCCTTATCTTTATGCTTCATTAGACGGGCTTAACTCCCTAGAAATTTCTTCAGTTCCGGTGCCGTTAAAGTATTTATAACATCTTTGGGCGTTAACCACCCGCGTCGGGCCATGCCCACACCAAATTTCATTTCCTCCATGCGATGGATTTCATGGGCATCTGTATTAATGGCTATCTTAATCCCGTATTCTTTAGCTTTTCGGGTATAGTAGTCATTGATATCCAAACGATCCGGTGAGGAGTTTATCTCCAGTGCAGTTTTGTAACGCGCCGCCGCCTCCAGCACGCGGTCCATATCCGCATCATAAGCATTTCGCCGCCCGATAAGCCGGCCGGTAGGATGGGCCAGGATATCTACATGTTCATTTTTTATAGCCGAAATAAGCCGGGCGGTTATTTTTTCTTTGTCCTGCCGGAAGCCGGAATGTACCGAAGCAATTACAATGTCTTTGGCTGCCAGGATCTCATCAGGGTAATCCAGGTCACCATTTGCCAGGATATCGGCTTCGATGCCCCGAAGAACGGTAATGTTTTTGTTTTCCCGGTTTATCTGACCGATAGCTTCATCCTGCTGCAGAAGCCGCTCCACTGATAAGCCACGGGCTACCGCCAGAGACTTGGAATGGTCGGTGATGGCAATATATTCATAACCCTTTTCCACCGCCCGCCCGACAATCTGCTCAAGGGAATTCACCCCATCACTCCAATCACTGTGGATATGCAGGTCACCTTTAATATCGCCAATACTGATTAAGTCAGGCAGGTTGTGCTCGGCAGCGGCCTCCAGTTCACCGCTGTCTTCCCGAATTTCCGGAGGAATATATGGCAGACCAAGGTGCCTGTAGATATCTTCCTCACCGGCAACGTTCAGCCTTTTATTATCAGCGGTTTGAAACACGCCATGCTCGTTGATTTTCAGCCCTTTTTGCCGGGCCAATGCGCGCAGGCGGGCATTGTGCTCCTTAGAACCGGTAAAATGATGCAGTGCCGCCCAAAACTCATCCGGCCGCACCACCATCAGATCCACCGGCAGTCCCATTACTGTAACAACCCGGGCAATAGTATCACCTTGCACCAAAACCGAACGTACATGGGGATGCTGCACAAAAATACCGGTAATCTCTGCCGGGTCCTCCGAAACTGCTACTAAATCAATATCGCCGATGGATTCCCGCATTCGCCTGATACTGCCTGCTACTTCAGCGTTTTGCACACCGGGCAGACTGCGAAGAAAACTCAGAAAGATTTCCGCAACATTATCGGCAATACTGAGAATGGCCCGCCCGCCCGTGGTCCGCAGCATGTCAATACCGCTCAGAATATTCAACTCCGTTTTGCTGCCCATTCTCGGCAATAACCTAAGCTTCCGGGCGCGTGCCGCCGCCTCCAGTTCATCTACAGAGCTGATGCCCAGCTGCTGATAAAACTGCTGCGCCTTTTTGGGCCCAACCCCGGGAATATTTGTAATCTCCACTAACCCTGAAGGTATTTCCTCGCGCAACCGGTTGTAATAAACCGATTCTCCGGTGGTGAGCAGTTCCCTGACTTTATCGGCAATATTTTTCCCCACCCCGGTAATTTCGGCAAGTCCGCCGCGTTCCAAAACAACTGCGAGGTCTTCCGTCAGATTAACAATAGCCCGTGCGGCCCGGTGATAAGCCCGGATTTTGAACATATTTTCGCCTTTTAACTCAAGCAGCCGGGCAATATCTTCCAGCACCCAGGCCACTTTCAAATTGTCTATTTGTGCCATGGCAATAAAACTCCCGTTCCAGATGATACTTTTTTGCCCTACCGGTGCCCTATTATGCATCGTTAGCACGCCGGTCAACATCCCGCTAAACATAATATAGCCTGGCAAAACTGTTTTCATCCCAAGCGATGCCCGGTTCTTTTATGCCAAAGGGAGTGCCCCAAATTCCGAATTGAGACATTCAAAATTTGGAACACTCCCTTTTAATTACTTCGTACTTCTTGTCTTTTCCTTTGCCGGTCGCTTTTCATTATCCATCAGCTTTACCAGGTTATCGTAATCTTCCTGCAGTTTACTGAGTTCGTCCGCTATGTTCAAGGCCGTAAGAACCGCAATTTTAGATACGGAAAGCTGGGAGTTGCGGTTGCCAATTTGTTTCATTTTTTTGTCCACATACCGGGCAATCATGGCGATATAATCAGGCGGACTGTCACCCCTGACAATATACTCTTCGCCGTAAATCTCTACAATAGCACGGGTTCTATTATCTTCCATGGTACTTCCTCCCTGCACGCATATATCTTTGTTCATCATATTCGGCAAAAACAGCCAAAATCCTCCCAAATTATTCATGCAAAGAGCTTTTTAACTTTAGCTTCTTAACTCAGCGCCCAGTTTATCCCGCAGTTCACGGCAAATTTTGTCAAAGACCGTATTCACCTCTTCATCAGTCAGTGTACGGTCCGTGGACTGAAAACGCAGACTGTACGCCAGGCTCTTATGTCCGGATCGTACTTGTTCACCCTGATAGACATCAAACAACCTGACTTCTTTTAGCATTTTACTGCCCGTCGACCTGATCACAAAAAGTATGTCGCCGGCTGCTACTTCCTGCTGTACCAACAGGGCCATATCCCGTTCCACGGCAGGGTATTTGGGTAACTGTTGATATTTTTTCACCAGCCTAACCAACGGAAACAATGCAGCCAGATTGAGCTGGAAAACGCAAACCCGCTCAGTCAGCCGGTAGTTTTCCTGCACCCCGGGGCTGATTTCGCCGACAAAGCCAAGGACTGTCCCATCTACACTGATTTCTGCCGCCCTGCCCGGATGCAGGGTAGGGTTGCCGGTCACCGCCGTATACACGGCACCCGTGATATCAAATGATGCCAGCAGCGTATCAATTACCCCTTTGGCATAATAATAATCCAGCCGTTCTGCCGGGCCATGCCAGCCGGCAGGCAAACTGCCTGTCAGGACACCCGCCAGCGTCAATTCCTCTTTGGGCAGTTCCTGCCCGGCCAGCGGATAAAAGACATGCCCGATTTCAAATACGGCTAAATCTTTGTTCCGCCTGGCCGCATTGCGTGCCAGAGTTTCCAGCAAGCCGGGAATAAGCGTTGTACGCAGTACCCGCTGCTCTTCACTTAAAGGATTCTGAATGACCACCGATTGACGCAATGGACTATTCTCAGCCAGTTGAACGGCATCATATGAACGCGGATTGATAAAACTCATGGTAATGATTTCAGTCAGACCACAGCTAAGCATAATATCCCGGGTAAGCCCTACCAACGCCATCTCTCCGGTTCGCCCCCCCTGGACACTGGCCCCGGCCGGCAGAGTGGTGGGAATCCGGTTGTAGCCAAATAACCGGGCAACTTCTTCTATCAAGTCAATTTCCAAAGTGATATCATTTCTGGCTGTAGGCACAGTAACTTCAAAATCACGATCCTTTTCCACATAAGGAAACCGCAGGTTTTGCAGGATGCTGATTATTTCCTCCCGCGGCACCTCCACCCCGAGGATTTGCGTTACCCGCTCCGGCCTTAAAGTAATTACAGCTTTTTGCTCGGGTACGGGGTAGTTGTCCACAATACCTTTTACAACTTCCCCTGCTCCCATTTCCTGGATCAGTTGAGCAGCCCGGCTGACAGCCGGAATACAAATATTAATATCCACGCCTTTTTCAAAGCGGATAGATGACTCCGACCTAAGCGACAAGTCTTTGGAGGTCCGCCTGATAACGGAACCGGCAAAATTAGCGGATTCCAGCAATACAGCAGTGGTATCGGCTGTAACCTCCGATTCCAGACCGCCCATAACCCCCGCAATAGCCACCGGGTTTTGCCCGTCGGTAATCACCAGTTTTTTTTCATCCAGTTTGCGCTCTATGCCATCTAAGGAGTTCATGGTTTCTCCCGGCCTGGCCGCCCGTACCAGAATACTAATCCGCTCACGACCAAGTTTGTCGGCATCGAAAGCATGCAGGGGCTGACCGAGTTCCAGCATCACATAATTGGTCACATCCACTACATTGTTAATCGGTCTTACCCCGGCAGCCTGTAACCGACGCTGCATCCAAAGCGGCGAAGGGCCAATACGCACATTCCTGAGCAGCCGGGCAGCATACCGCCGGCACATTTTAGGGTCGGCAATCTCTACAACCACTTGATCCTCAATAACCTCATCATTGCTTTCTTTGACGCCAATTTCCGGCAAATGCAACTCTGACCCCAATACTGCCGCTACTTCCCGGGCCACGCCCAACATACTCAGACAGTCCGACCGGTTGGGGGTCAGTTCCAATTCCAAAATAGTATCATCAAGCCCCAGCAACGGTTTTACATCCTGACCAGGTAGAGTTTCAGCTGGCAAATCCAGAATCCCCTCCTGCTGGTCAGCCGGCAGGTTTTTTACTTCTATACCCAGTTCCTGCCCGGAGCACAGCATTCCGTAAGATTCCACACCCCGCAGTTTTGATTTTTTAATCTTAAAATCCCCGGGCAAACCGGCTCCCACCAATGCCAACGCCACTACCTGTCCTTCATAAACATTTGGCGCACCGGTCACAATTTGCAGTGGCTCACCCTGGCCGGCATCCACCGTACAAACTAACAGTTTGTCAGCATCCGGATGCTTTTCTATGCTTTCTATCCGGGCCGAAACCACATTAATGATTTCTTTGCCCGGTTCTTCAATATGCTCCACCGCCACCCCGGACAGGGTCATGCGTTCGGCAAGTTCGTACGGGTCAACCGGAATCTCCACCAGCGTCTTTAACCAGTTAAATGAAACACGCATGTCTTGTATCCTCCCACAATAATTTGAACTAAAAACCTAAAATCCGGATTAAAACTGCGCTAAAAACCGCATATCGTTTTCAAATAGCAGCCGCATATCGTCAATCCCGTATTTGAGCATAGTTATACGCTCTACTCCCATGCCGAAAGCAAAACCAGTTACTGCTTCAGGGTTGTATCCGGACATCTCCAATACCCGCGGGTGAATCATGCCACAGCCCAGCACTTCCAACCAACCGGTATGGGAACAAACCCGGCAACCCTCACCGCCGCACATTACACAGGCAATATCCACCTCCGCGCTCGGTTCAGTGAAGGGGAAAAAACTTGGACGAAAACGATATTTCAAACTGCTCCCG
>CAZWUW010000062.1:0-17298 GCA_964636895.1 uncultured Eubacteriales bacterium | reverse complement strand
CGGTTTTAATGACGGGTTAAAATATCTGCAGTACCTGGGCCAACAGGTGGTGGTGCTGCATATCCTTGCCCCGGAAGAGCGGGACCCGCAATTGCTGGGCAATTTCCGGCTGGTGGATGCTGAAACCGGCCAGGCCCGGGAAGCGAGCATTACACCGCTGCTTTTACAGGCTTACAGGGACCGGGTGGAGCAGTTTTTATACGGCATCAGGCAGTTTTGTAATGCTCGGGAAATCACATATCATACTGTGGGCACCGAAGAAGATTTGGAGCATGTCCTGCTGCGTTCCTTGCGCGGAGCGGGGGTATTAGTATAGGGGAGGAGGGGTTGGCAGCATGCAGTTTCTGGCACCCTCGGCTTTGATTTTTTTGCTGATTATTCCGGTTATTATTATATTTTATTTATTACGGCAAAAGAAACAGGAGCAGGTGGTTAGCAGCACCCTCCTTTGGCAGCAGGTTTTAGCCGATACCCTTGCGCAGACGCCATGGCAGCGGCTGCGCCGGAACCTGTTGTTGTTCCTGCAAATAATGGTGGCTTTATTATTGGTGCTGGCGCTGCTGCGCCCCTATTTGGTACGGATGCAGGAAGGGGGGCAGGATCTGTTTCTGCTGCTGGACACCTCGGCCAGCATGGCTGTTGTGGAAGATAAAGGCACCCGGATGGATTTGGCCAAGGCGGAAATGGCCAAATTAATCCGGGGACAGAAACCGGGGACAAAAATTTCCCTGATTGCTGTGGGGCCGGTACCTCAGGTGATGGTGAACGCGACCGGAAAAGTCTCAGTGCTACTAAGTCAGCTGCAGGAGGTAGGGCCCGGTTTTGATCAAGCCAATCTGGAGCCTGCCCTGTCTTTGGTGGCGGCTCTGCTGCAGAAAGGCAGCCGGGCCAGAACGGTATTTTTCAGTGATGGCGGGGTAATACTGCCGGAAGAACCTATCGGGCTGCCTGATTTTCAATACCGCAAGGTGGGCCGGCGGGATGATAATCTGGCTATCGGTGCTTTTTCTTTACAAGAGGGAGCGCAAGGGGCCCTGGCTCTTACCAGGATAGACAATTATGGTGCCAGGGAAGCGGCAGCCACAGTTAAACTTATGGCCGGGGAAAAACTCCTGGATGTCCGGGCGGTTAAGGTAACCCCGGGAAAGGCCGCCCATCTTTTTTGGCCGGTGCCAGCGGGTGCCCCCTTTCTGGAAGCGCAGCTGGATATTGCCGACAGCCTGGCAGCGGATAATATGGCGTGGGTGGTACCCCGCCAAAGCAAACAGGTTAAAGTGCTTTTGGTGACTCCCGGAAATATATTTTTAGAACAGGTATTAAAGCTTAACCCGTTGTTGGAGGTGCATAAGGTTGCACCGGCAGGGTATGCGGATATCAGGTCAGATTATCAATTGTATGTCCTGGATAGTTTTTGGCCAACCCAGCCCCCGCCGGGAGAAATACTGGTTTTTAATCCGCCGGCAGTCAGCGGCCTGGTGGAGAAAGAGGAGAGCGCCGTTAGCGGTCAGTTGCAGGCATTGGCAGAGCAGCCCCTCTTAGACCATGTTTCATGGGCGGATGTGCATATTGCCAAGAGCAAGGGTTTAAAAATGTCCGGAGAATGGCAGCCCTTGCTGACCGGCGGAGATAAAGCCATTATCAGTGTAGGGAAAAACGGAGCGGCCAGGGCAGCCGTATTTGGTTTTGACCTGCACCAGTCCGACTTACCCCTGCGACCTGCGTTTCCGATATTAATACAAAATATGTTAAACTGGCTGATACCTGCCGGCACGGTGCGCGAATCTCAGATTACTGCGGGTGCGGTGGTGGATCTGGCGGTCCGGCCGCTGGCGGAGCAAGTTTGGCTGATTAAACCCGACGGTGCCAGAGTACCGCTGGCTCCGCCTTTCCCTGTACGCAAGGTAACTGATACCGGCCGGCCCGGTTTATATAAAGTGGAACAAATAACCGGTAAGGATAGGCAGGCAGATTATCTGGCCGTCAATTTTTATGCGCCCCGTGAATCCGAGGTCAAGCCGCTGGAACGGCTGCAGTTGGGAAGTTTGGACATTAAAGCTCAAAAAGCCTTAAACGTGAACCGGGAGCTCTGGCCCTGGCTAGTGCTGGCGGCTTTGGCGGGCTTGTCCCTGGAATGGTGGGTGTATTTGCGTGGGCATTAGTTTTTCTCAGCCTATATATCTGATATTGGTTTTGTTGCTCCCTTATTTTATATTTTTATGGTTGCGCAGTCCCAGAGCTTTCCGGGCATGGCAGCAAAAAGCCTTTTTGGGGCTGCGGCTGTTAGTGGCGCTGGTTTTGATACTGGCACTGGCCGGACTGGAATTTACTTACCGGCATCAGGAAAAAACCGTGATTTATGTTGCTGACCTTTCAGCCTCCATGGCTGAAAAAAGGCGGGAAGTAGCGGATTGGCTCGGCCGGTCGTTAAACGCTTTGCCGCCGGAAGCAGGAGCGGGGGTAATCAGTTTTGGCAAAAAAGCCATGGTGGAGTACCCGGTCACCCAGCGGCCGGATTTTTATGGACTGCAGGCTGTAGTAGAACCCAATTATACTGATTTGGCTGCCGGTCTGCGTTTGGGCCGGGCCATGCTGCCGGAGGAGCGGGGGAAACAAATTGTACTGATAACTGACGGCAAGCAAAACCGGGGGGATGCTTTGGCCCAGGCCAAACTCCTGCAGCAGCAGGGAGTAAGGGTGGATGTCCTGCCGGTAAGCACCGGCAGTGGGCCGGAAGTGTTGATAAAAGCCCTGGATGTACCGGCCCACTTGCAGGAGGGCGAGTTCTTTGATCTGCAGGTTACATTAGAAAGTACGGTGGCCACGCAGGGGTCGTTACGGCTGATGGTTGACAACCGGGTACTGCGGGAGGAACGGTTGCGGCTGGCCAAAGGGGCGAACAGACTGGTTTGGGGGGTCAGGGCGGAAGCACCCGGCCTGCACACCTACCGGGCAGAGTTGACCGCTGATGATGACAGCCGCCGAGAAAACAACCTCGGGGTAGCACTGACCCAAGTGGCCGGCGCGCCGCGAATTCTGCTGGTGGAGGGCAAACCCGGCGACAGCCGGGCTTTGGGGCAGGCGTTAAACTCTATCCGGCTGCAGGTGGATACCCTGGAACCGGCGCTAATGCCGAAGACTCTTACGGCCATGGCAAAGTACTCCACGATAGTACTGGTTAATGTTTCTGCGCTGGATTTGTCTGACCACACCATGTCCGCGCTGGAGGTCTATGTGCGGGACTTGGGCCGTGGTTTGGTGATGGTGGGTGGAGAAGACAGCTTTGGCCCGGGGGGGTATTATAAGACCCCGGTGGAAAAGGCTTTACCGGTACACATGGACCTCCGGGGTAAAGGTGAAATACCCAGTGTCGGCCTGGCGCTAGTGATTGATAAGTCAGGTAGTATGAGTGGCGAAAACTATAGTTTACCCAAAATGGAACTGGCCAAGGAAGCAGCCATCCGGGCCACGGAGTTGCTGGAAGCCAGAGATCAGTTGGGTGTTGTGGCTTTTGACGGCACTTATAAATGGGTCTTGGAAACCGGGCCGCTGCGTGATAAAGAGGCCGCCCAGGATAAAATCGGTTCTATTCGTTCCGGGGGCGGGACCAATATTTTTCCGGCCTTGCAGGCTGCCTACCGGTCCCTGAATAAGGCCAAGGTTAAGGTCAAACATATTATCCTTCTGACCGACGGTCAGTCCGCCTATGGAGGGGAATACGAAGCGCTGTTGGCAGAAATGAATAAGCATAAGGTGACCCTTTCCACCATTGCCATTGGCAGTGACGCCGATACCCGGTTGCTGTCCTTCTTGGCGGAAGCCGGCAAAGGGAGGTATTATTTTACCAATGATTTTGAAACTCTGCCCAAAATATTTACCAAAGAAACTATCACTGCTACCAGGAGTTATCTGGTACAAGAACCGTTTACACCGGCAATAACGGCTAACAGCAGTCTGCTGCCGGCCGGAGGGTTACCGCAGCTTTTTGGCTATGTGGCGACGTCTGCCAAGGGGACGGCGGAAACCCTGCTGACCAGTCACCGGGATGACCCGGTGCTGGCCCGCTGGCAGTATGGATTGGGCCGGGCGGTGGCCTGGACCAGTGACGTTAAAGGGCGTTGGGCCGGTGACTGGATAGGCTGGAATGAGTTTCCCCGCTTTTGGGGCAAAATTGTCAGTTGGACTTTACCCCAGGAAGCCGCCGGGGATATGGTTGTTACCACAGCCCGGGAGGGCGGACAGGGCCGGATTAATGTGGATTTACCCGGCGAACGGCAGCAGGTGCATGACCTGCTGGCCAGGGTGATGAACCCTGACGGTGATGCCGTTGATGTCATGCTGCCTGCCACAGGACCGGGCAGGTACCAGGGTAGCTTTGCCATGGAGCAGCCGGGGGCCTATTTAATACAGGTTGTACAGCGTACTGAGCAGGGCGTAAGCCGGCAAAAGACGGCCGGTTTGGTACTGCCTTACTCACCTGAATACCTGTTACAACCGGAGCAAAGTGAGTTCCTGGCCAGGCTGGCGGCTGCCGGCGGTGGGCAAGTGCTGATGGCGGCTGATGCGGCCGGTGCAGCAGGCAAATTACCGGTGCCGGCGGTTTGGGGAAAAATCCCTTTATGGCCAAAACTGCTGGTATTGGCTGCTCTGCTACTGCCGCTGGATATTGCGTCCCGGCGGTTTAACTGGCACCTGAGATGGGCAGTACCTATGTGGCATTGGCTGCGCGGCAGATTTAAAACCCGGTCCGGGTCGGAGCAAAGGCAGGGTTCTCTGGTGCATAATTTACAGCAGCAAAAACAAGCCCGGGAGCAGCTATACCGGGCCCCGGCCCGACCCGGGCCGCAGCCGGCAGCTCCAACCAGCCCGCAGCCGGCAGAGGAGTTTGCGGCTATGACGGCGGTAAGTGTACAGGAAGCCAAGGCCGCTGCGTCAGCTGGGTCAGAAGAACCGGTCGCTGAGCAACCGGAAGCCGAGGGCGCATTTACAGCCAGGCTGCTGGCCGCCAAAAAGCGACGCAAGTAAAAAAATAAACATTTTGCACGAAAAGGCCTCTCTTTCAGGGGTCTTTTTTGCACTACAGCAGCTCCTTTGCACTCCTTGGTAAGATGACAGCCAGATTTCAGAGTGATTTTCGCGACAGCAGGAAAAATGTCGAAAAACGTAGAAATGCAAATCATATACTATTTTCGTGAACGGAGCCACCTCATGAAATATTTAAGAACCTGTTTTTTTCTTCTGCTTGTGATTCTTTTTTAGCAACAAACTTACAGGCCGCAAGGCGGCGGAGGAGTTAGCCGGAATTTTTAGGCAGGCAAACAGAAAATTGATTTAAGGATGAACATTTTAGTGTGAAAAATAATAAATATAAACTTGAAGATGTATTATTACTGTTGCTTAGGTAAAAATTTGTGAAAATGCGGGAAATTTTTTGTTGACAATTAGTCCAAATATGCTAAAATTTAATTTGATTGGAATTTAGATACCGCGCAAAGTGGCGCGGGTTTAGGTTCCAAAATATCTTTCTGAAGGGGGCAAAGATTGAAAATGACATTAGACGCTTTGGGAAGGCATGTATTGGCTGAAATTCATGGATGCCCGTTCGACGTACTTAACAGTGTCTCAAAAGTCGAAGAAATCATGGTCAGGGCCGCTCTGGAAGCGGGAGCGGAGGTACGGGAAGTGGTGTTCCATAAATTCAGCCCCCAGGGTGTTAGTGGAGTAGTGGTTATTTCCGAATCACATTTGGCAATCCACACTTGGCCGGAACTCGGTTATGCTGCGGTGGATGTTTTCACCTGTGGGGATAAGGTTGACCCATGGGACGCATGCAATTATCTGGCAGAAATGTTTGGAGCCACATCAGTTGATGCGAAGGAGACCCAACGCGGAACAAGGTACAATATTCCCGAGGCAAAGGCCGTAAATCTTTAGGAGGGATATTTATTTGTACTGACAAAGGTTAGCGTGAGTTTACATACCGTAAGGTAGTAAACTCACGCTTTTCAATTTATCAAACGGTTTTGAAAAACATTTTATTTTTTGAAAAAAAGGAATTATTCTGACAATGTAGAATAGTTTTAAATTATATATTTAGATATAAGTGAGGGGTTAGGGATGAGTGAGGTTAATTTAACACAAAGCCTGGAGAAAAATAAAGATTTTCTCCGGCATCTGGAGGAAGAGAGCGGTCAGAAGCCCAGACAGTGTTTCCAATGTATGAAGTGTACCGGTGGCTGTCCGTTCCAGTTCACCATGGATTATCCGCCCAGCATGATTTTGCGCATGCTGCAGGACGGGATGGTGGACGAAGTATTGAACAGCTTTACCATCTGGACCTGTGCTACCTGTGCTACTTGTACCACCAGGTGTCCACGGGATATCGACATTGCCAAGTTGATGGACACGCTGCGGGTAATGGCCTATCATAAGGGATTACATAAAAAGGCGCGGAATATGTACGTTTTCCATTCCACTTTTATGAAATCTATCGGTGGTCACGGTCGTTTGTACGAAGTAGGACTGGCTCTGGGGTTAAATCTGGGGACCGGCAATTTATTAAAAGATGCGCAGTTTGGCCTGCCCCTGTTTTTGAAAGGCAAATTATCACCGTTTCCCCATAATATTAAAGGCATGGACGAGATCAAAAAACTTTATGCCTATGCCAAGAAGATCGGAGAGTGATGGTTGTGAAGGTAGCATATTATCCCGGATGTTCATTAAGCGGTTCGTCCAAAGAGTTGGATGCTTCATGTAAAGCTATTGGCGGCCCGCTTGGCATAGATTGGGTGGAAGTACCGGATTGGAACTGTTGTGGTGCCTCTTCTGCCCACAGTACCGGACATTTCCTGTCTTTTGCCCTGCCGGCCCGTAATTTGCTGCAGGCCGAAACAACCGGCTGCGAAGAGTTTACCGCCCCCTGCCCGGCTTGTTATGTACGGAGTTATCTGGCCCAAAAAGACCTTAACGAAAATCCTGAGATGAAACAGCATTTGGAAAATGCTCTGGGCAAATCAGTTAACAAGAGTCACATCAAAATCAAAAACCTCATTGAGGTTTTCCAGGATAAATTTAACGCAGCTCATGTAAAAAAGCCGCTTAAGGGGCTTAAGGTGGTAAATTACTATGGCTGTGCGCTGGTAAAGCCGCCCAAAACCTTTGGTTTTTTTGACAACCCGGAAAACCCGCAGTCCCTCGATAAAATTACCACTACCCTGGGTGCCGAGCCCATCCAGTGGCCGTATAAAACCGAGTGCTGCAGCGCCTCCCTTTGTTTTTCCAATATTGATGCCACTCTTAAAGCTACCCGGGACATTTTACAGGTAGCCAAAGACTCCGGGGCGCAGATGATAGTGGTGGCGTGTACGCTCTGCCAGGTAAACCTGGATATGCGGCAGAGTCAGGTAAACAATAAATACGGGACCAAATTTAACATCCCGGTAGTTTATTTCACCCAGTTGATGGGCCTTAGTATGGGTATTACCCCGCAGGACCTTGGTTTTGACAAACTGTTTGTTGACCCGAAACCGGTGTTGAATTCTTTGCAGTTGTTATAATCAGGGCTTTTTGGGAATGTTATTAAAGAGATTTTGGCATAAAACGGTCAATGGCTTGCAAAGTCATTGACCGTTTTCTTCGACCGCGGATATGAGGCGAAGAAAAAACATATCTTTTTCGGTTATTCCGCATATTCTATGTTTTTTTGTCAAACTTTATTTCATGGAAGGAATTCTTTTGGTGGTAACGAATATATATTGAGTTATCCTTTTATAGGAGGTTCCTTAATGGCTGCTTATTTCGAACTTATCAGTTCGGATTTACAGAAGGTAAATACAATAATAAACAAAGCGCTTAAAATAAAACCCGGACAAATTGAGCGGTTTGCCCGTCTGGAAACAAGCCCGCTGCAGAAATGCCTGCATCCGGCGCTGGTATTGTTAACCGGGCGGTTGTTCAATAACGTCGGTGAGAAGATGATATCGCTGGCGGCGGTGGTCCAGTTCGTTTATATGGCGGCTACCGTGCATTTCCGGGTGGACGAGGAAAGTGATGAAACAGGTGATATCAGGGATGGTGCTCAATTTCCCGTGCTGGTAGGCGATTATCTGTATGGTCGTTTTTTTACCACCCTTTGCGCCGGTGGTATTGTTGAATACTTGCAGCCGCTGGCGGAAATTATTGCCGAAATGAATCTGGGTGCGGTTTTAAGAGTAAAAGATGAACATCCGGTAACAGCAAGCGATACCGGGCAGATCGAAAAAGAAACGGCTTCCCTCACCGCCGGCTGTTGTCGGCTTGCCGCCCGGCTAGCCGGGGCCGGCAACGATGCAGTGCAGCAAATGTCGGATTTTGGACATAACTTAGGTATGGGTTACGGATTGCTGGCAAGAAATATGCCGCAGTCGCTGGCGGCCGGGTATTTTGATGTTGCTTTGGCTCAACTGGATACTTTGCCGACTGGAGAACCGCGGAAGTCCATAAAGGCTTTGGTGCAACAGTTGAAATCCGGTGAAATAGCCGTACCCGCCAGAAAGGTCGGGGCGTCTAACGGTAAAACGCAGCCCAGGCAGAAGGTGGTGGAAATCCCCAAAAACTACCGGAACAAAGAAGAATATGTCAAAGACATTTTTGATAATATTGCAAAAAAGTATGACACCCTAAATACCTTACTTAGTTTTAACCGGGACAAGTACTGGCGGAAGGTTGCGGTGGAGAAGACGGGTCTCAGGCCTGGGGGGGCCGCCCTCGATGTCTGTTGCGGGACCGGCATGATAACCGTGGAGCTGGCCAGGGTTGCCGGGCCGGCGGGCAAAGTTGTGGGACTTGACTTCAGTAACGAAATGCTGGCGGTAGCCATAAATAATCTCAAAAGTTCCCCCAATGCAGGTATAATTGAATATGTTCAGGGCAATGCTATGGAGCTGCCTTTTGCTGATGCTGCCTTTGACTGTGCTACCATTGGTTTTGGTTTAAGGAATGTGCCTGATATGCGAAAAACCCTGCAGGAAATGATGCGGGTGCTGAAACCCGGCGGCAGGTTAGTCTGTCTGGAGTTTGCCAAGCCCACCATGCCCGTTTTTAAGCAAATATATAATTTTTATTTTGACAAATGGGTACCTTTTCTGGGGAAAATAGGGGTGGGCCTGGATCGGCCTTACCGTTATCTGCACGATTCATGGAAGGTTTTTCCGCACCAGCAGGAGCTAAAGGAAATTTTTGTCGAAGTCGGCCTGACAGACGCCCATTATTTTGAATTGACCGGCGGTATCGTGGCGCTACATGTTGGCAGCAGACCTGTCGAAGCACCGGTTCAGCGCTCTGTGGCAGCGACAAAAGAACATTAGGAGAGAGCATTTTGATTAAACGGGTTAAAACCTTTTCCGAAATGATTAAATTTGAACATACAGTATTTGCCTTGCCATTTGCTTATTTGGGTGCTTTTTTGGCCCTTAAGAAAATACCGGCGGCAAGCCAGCTATTTTGGATTACGCTGGCTATGGTGGGTGCCCGAACAGCGGCTATGGCCTTAAACCGTCTGATTGACCGGCATATTGACGCCAGGAATCCCAGAACGGCAGAAAGGGCAATCCCCAAGGGTCAGTTGCATGTCTGGGAGGTCTGGCTGTATGTATTTGTTTCCTTTGCCTTACTGTTGATAGCCGCCTGGCAGTTAAATCCCCTGAGCCTGGCGGTGCCTTTGACGGTGCAACTGATGCCAATAGCCGTGATTGTCCTTAGTATTTATTCTTATACTAAAAGGTTTACCTGGATCTGTCACCTGGTCCTGGGTGTAGCCATCGGGCTTGCGCCGGTAGGCAGCTGGGTGGCTGTTAGCGGCCGGGTTGACCTGCCGGCGGTGGTTATGGGCCTGGCGGTAGCCGCCTGGGTGGCCGGCTTTGACGTGATTTATGCCTGTCAGGACTACGAATTTGATAAAAATCATGGAGTTTATTCTGTCCCGGCCAGATTTGGTTTGCGTGCCGCCCTGATTATTTCCTCGGCTTTTCACGTGATTACCGTAATATTATTGTTTGCCCTGGGCGTTTACCTGGGGTTGGGTTATTTCTACTGGTTAGGGTTGCTTATTGCTACTGCGATTTTGATTTATGAACACTCGCTGGTATCGCCTACCGATTTATCACGTTTGGATGCTGCTTTTTTTAATATGAATGGAATCTTAAGTGTGCTGGTATTTGTTTTTACTTTTGCCGACATAATTTACCCAACTACCGTTACTTTAGGGCGATAATTGCCTGGCGCCGTTAATGAATGGAGGAGCATAATGCGTCAATTGTTTGCTGACAGTAAATTGCTGGATATTATGGAAAAAGTCGAAGCCGGCCATAGATTATCCGGGGCTGACGGCATCCGTTTGATGGAGTCGGAAGAACTGCTGGCTATAGGCTATATGGCTGATCTGGTGCGCCGCAGAAAAAACGGTGATTACGCTTACTTTATCGCCAACCGTCATATTAACCATACTAATATCTGCGCTAATCTGTGTAAGCTTTGCGCCTTCGGTAAAAAAGCCGAAGACCCGGCAGCTTACACTATGAGCCTGGATGAAATAGAAGCCAAGGCTGTTGCCTGCCGGGACCAAAAGATTTCCGAATTGCATATAGTCGGGGGACTGAATCCGGAACTATCTCTGACGTATTTTCTAGAAATGCTCCGCCGGGTGCGCCGGGTCTTGCCGGGTGTGGTGATTCAGGCTTTTACAGCCGTGGAGATTGACTATTTTGCCCAGACGGAAAACCTTACTGTAGAAGAAGTGCTAATTAGGCTTCGGGAAGCGGGGCTGGATTCTTTGCCGGGCGGAGGGGCAGAAATCTTTGCGCCCCGGGTGCGGGATAAGATTTGTGAGAAAAAAGTCAGCGGCGACCGCTGGTTGGAAGTCCATGCCGCCGCTCATAAAATGGGTATCCGGACCAACGCCACCATGTTATACGGTCATGTAGAAACCGTTACGGAACGCATAGACCACCTGCTCAGGCTCCGGGAGCTGCAGGATATTACCGGCGGCTTCCTGGCTTTTATTCCCCTGGCCTTCCATCCTAAAAATACCGGGCTGGAGGAAATGTATTTAAGCCGCACCACTGGTTATGAAGACCTGAAGGTGCTGGCGGTAGCCCGGCTGATGTTAGATAATTTTGACCATATCAAGGCTTATTGGATTATGATTGGGGCCAAGCTGGCCCAGGTATCACTAGCCTTTGGGGTAGATGATATTGACGGCACTGTGGTTGAGGAACGCATTACCAATGCCGCCGGAGGGGACACCGGCCAGTCCCTGACCAAAGAGGCACTGGTTAACATGATTAAAGCCGCCGGCCGGCGGCCCGCTGAACGGGATACCCTATACAGGGTGATTGAGGAGGGTTTTTAGTGCGCAAGCTCCGGTTGGGCCAGGTTGATTATCTTAACTGCCTGCCTGTATACCAGCCGCTGATAGAGGGCAGGGTGGCATTGGCAGCCAAAATTATTAAGGGTGCACCGACGAAGCTCAATGGTTTGTTTATTAAAGGTGATCTTGATGTTACCCCCATATCGTCCATTGAATACGCTCGCCATAACCGGCGGGCCATGATTTTACCTGATTTGTCCATTACTGCTGACGGGGATGTGATGAGTATCCTGTTGTTTAGCAAAGTACCGGTCACCGAACTGGAAGGCCGCCGGGTGGCTTTGCCCAGTTCCTCGGCTACATCCGTGGCGCTTTTAAAAATTTTGCTGGAACATTATTATCAGGTGGAAACCAGTTTTGCCACCATGTCTCCGAAGCTGGACACCATGCTTAAAAAAGCGGATGCCGCATTGTTAATCGGCGATGATGCGCTGTTGGCTCACCATCAGTGCCGGCAGGAGGGAAGTGCGCTGCATGTGACTGATTTGGGTGCGGCCTGGAAGGAATTTACCGGTGAAAAGATGGTTTACGCCCTGTGGGTCATTAACCGGGACTTTATTGACTGCCGGCCGGCCGAGGTGCCGGAAATCAGTGCCCAACTGGTGGCTGCCAAAAAATCCGGCCTCGCCGATCTCGGCCATATTGTCAATATTGCCGCTCTGCAAAGCGGTTTACCGGAAGATTTGATGGTCCGATATTTCCAGGTCATTGAATATGAACTGGGTCCCGAACAATGCAAAGGGCTAATGACTTTTTATGATTATGCTTACAAAAGCGGATTGATAGACGAACGGGTCAAACCGGAGATTTGGGGTGAAGCCGGTGGGCATAGTTAAAGTCCTGGAAAAAGCCCTGGCCGGTCAACGGTTGAGTTTTGCCGACGGGGTAGCCCTCTTAAAGTGTAATGATTTGCTGGCCCTCGGCCAGACCGCGAATTTAGTGCGGCAGCGGCTGCACCCGAAAAAAACTGTGACCTTTGTAATTGACCGGAACATCAATTATACCAATGTGTGCCAGACCAGGTGCCGTTTTTGCGCTTTTTATCGCCATGAAACCGACCCTGATGCTTACGTATTGACCAAAGATGAGATTTTTGCCAAAATTGAAGAGACCATAGCTTGCGGAGGCACGCAAATCCTCATGCAAGGCGGCCTGCATCCCGGGCTGGGCCTGGATTATTATGTGGATTTGATAAAATCGATTAAAGCGCGGTTTGATATAGATATTCATTCCTTTTCACCGCCGGAAATCATACATATTTCCCGCCAGTCCGGGCTGACTGTAGATCAAGTGCTGTGCCGGCTGCAGGCGGTCGGGTTGGCTTCCATCCCGGGCGGCGGGGCGGAAATACTGGATGACCGGGTGCGGCAGTACATTAGTCCGCATAAGATTGGTTGGGCTGATTGGATGCGGGTAATGACCACCGCTCACCGGCTGGGGATGAAAACTACCGCCACGATGATGTTTGGCAGTGTGGAAACTATTGAAGAACGGGTGCTGCACTTAATCAGGGTGAGGGCTGCCCAGGATGAAACAGGCGGTTTCCGGGCTTTTATTCCGTGGAGTTTTCAATCGGTCAATACAGAGCTGGGTGGGGCAACGGCCACCGGCTTTGATTACTTGAAAACCCTGGCCGTAGCCCGTTTAATGCTGGATAATGTGCCTAATCTGCAGGCTTCCTGGGTGACCCAGGGGGCCAAAATGGCTCAGGTTTCCCTGAGTTTCGGTGCCAACGACTTTGGCGGCACTATGCTGGAAGAAAATGTGGTACGGGCCGCCGGAGTCAGTTACCGGGTGCCGCTGGATGAAATAATCAGCTGTATCAAGGCTGCCGGGATGATACCCGCTCAGCGCAATACAGCTTATGATATAATAAATTATTATTAATTCTTAAGTTGGCAGAAAGGGGTTTTGGCATGTTTGGTTTTTTTTTCCCTATCGGCATACCGGAGTTAATTATTGTGTTAGTGGTGGTTTTGATTATTTTCGGTCCGGGCAAACTTCCCAATATAGGTAAAGCTATGGGTGAATCCATCCGCAATTTCAGGTCCTCGGCAAAAACGTCAGATGAAAATAAGCCAGAGGATGATGACAACACTAAGTAGGAGGCGCTTAATTCTATGAGTGAAAAGGCCATGTCCATCCTCGAACACCTGGAGGATTTGCGGAGGGTCTTGCTGGTCAGTATTATTTCATTGATACCTGCTACGGTGGTAGGGTGGTTTTACAAGGAGCCGCTGCTGGCAATCCTGATGGCACCTGTTAATGCCCTGGACCAGAAGTTGGTTTATATTGCTATGACCGAGGCTTTTATGGCCCAGCTGAAAATTTCATTTATAGCCGGGTTTATTTTAGCTTCACCGATTATTTTCTGGCAGGTATGGAGCTTTGTCTTACCGGCGCTGCAAACCCACGAAAAACGCTATCTGCTGATCCTGGTACCGTTATCCATCCTGCTCTTTGCCGGTGGTGTGATATTTGCCTACAGCACCGTCTTTAAATACGGCATCAAGTTTTTCCTGGGGTTCGCCACCGACGGTTTAACCCCGATGTTATCCCTAAGCAAATATCTGACTTTTATATTTTGGTTTTTGCTGCCTTTCGGACTGATGTTCGAACTACCTTTGGTTATGTATTTCCTGGCCAAAATTGGTTTGGTGAATTACCGCTTCCTGGCTCAAAACAGGAAGTTTGCGCTATTAATAATTTTCGTTATTGCTGCAGTTGCCACGCCCACTACCGACTTGATAAGCCAGGCAGCTATGGCTGTGCCTATGTATATTTTATATGAACTAAGCATTTGGATTGTTCGCTTTGTCAAGCCGCGGGCAAGTTTACATGAGGAAAGCGAAGCGGAAGGCAGTACGTTCCCCGAGGAACCGGATAAGCCGGAAGCTGAGGCGGCAGCAACGGAAGCTGGGGAAGCGGCTGCGGAAGATGATGCGGCTGCTACGGAAGCTGAGGCGGCTGCTACGGAAGATGAGGCCGGCCAGCCGGCGGTGGCTGAGGCCGGAAATGAACAACCGGTAGATAGGGAACAGCGGCTGGAGGATATATACCGGAACATTACGGAGCGGGGAAATCCGGATAAAAAGTAGAACGAAAATATGCATAAACAGGCTGAAAGCAATTTCTTTAAAGACTACCTGGGACAGATAAAGTAGAATTATATGAAGAGGAAATTGCTATTTCACGCCAAATCCGTGGGTGACAAGAGCTTACTTTGACCCAAGTGCCCTTTGCCTTACTGCACCGGTTGTGCGTTTAACCAGCAATAATCCCAGCGTTGCTACCGTTGCAACGGACGGGACTGTTACCGCTGTGGGATTTGGTACGGCTGAAATAACAGCACATTTTGCTAATAAACCAAAAGTTCTTGTTACAGTCACTCAGGTTGCGTCGGACCCCGGCAGCCCAGGCAGCTCTGGCAGCTCTGGCAGCTCGGGAATTGCCGGGCAGCACCATCAAAATTTTTTGACAAATTTCAACAAAAACTCTTGCCTTTTTTAAAAAACGGCTATATAATGTAGATGGAAAATAATAGTTGAAAATAATATATGTTTCCGATAATAGCAAACTCATCGAGAGGTGGGGACGCAAAGCCACGGGTCCGGGATTAATCCGCGACAGCCGGGTTGCCGAAGAACACAGGAAGTTTGTTTATAGGCCTGTTCTCGCATCCCGGGGACAGGCTTTTTTTATTGGCATAACATATTTGTTGGCAAACACATTTATTGCTCCCGATAATGGCAAACCCATCGAGAGGTGGGGACGCAAAGCCGCGGGTCTGGTATTTAATAACCCAGACAGCCGGGTTACCGAAGGAGGTTGCCGTCATGGCAAACATGCGGTATCCAAAAAAAATTCAAACCTTGGTTGCCGGTACTTTGATGATATTACTGCTCTTGGCTATGCCGGCTGAAGCCAAAACTCTTGCCGTTAATTGGTACAAGCCCTACTATGAGCATACAAATTCAATTACTTTGCCGGCTGATGACCAAATAGACACCGCTTTTAGTTTTCAGGGGCAGATTGATGCCAAATATAATGCAGTTTTAATCCGGGTGGCCAAAGATGATGATGAAACATATTATTATTATCCGGCTAACAATAACGCGATTGAAGGCAAGGTGTTCCTAAGGTTTGGTCAGGGAACATATCAGGTTGAAATTAACCTGGTCAAACCCAATCCTGAAAATCCGGCTGAAATGAAATTTGACTGGCTGGCCAAGACACAAATGGAGAACATTGGCGCAGGCGATGGCAGATACTTGTTGCCATCCTGGGGGATCGAAAGTGACAATCAGGAAATAATTAATAAGGCTCGTGAAATTACTGCGGGGATCAAAGACGATTATAATAAAGTCAAGGCAATTCATGACTGGGTCAGTAAAAATATCAGCTACGATATCGAGAGGTATAATGCCAACAAAGTCTATGATAACGAAGGTGCCGTAAAGGCCTTGCAGATTAAAAAAGGTTTATGCCGTGATTACTCAAATCTGATTACTGCCTTAGCCAGGGCCATTGGCCTTGAAGCCAGAACCGTAATTGGTGAAGCTAACGGCGGTGGTAAGTGGTATGGACATGCCTGGAATGAAGTCAAGGCCGGTGGCCGGTGGATTAGCATGGATGCCACCTGGGCTGCTGGTAAGGTTAAAGGCGATAAGTTCATACCTCAGTTTAGCCGCAAATACTTTGACCTATCTCCGGAAATATTTAACCAGACCCACCGGGAAACCCAACCGGCATACTAAAATAATAATCAGGATTATGAACAGCGCTGTGAGCTTAGAAAGCCGCAGCGCTGCGGTATTTTATTTTACTTAACTGCCAGAAAATGATAAAATATTCTATATTAAATTTCCGTTTGGAGGCTGTTTGCCATGAAGCATTTTATTATCGGTACTGCCGGGCACGTGGACCACGGCAAAACGATGCTGGTTAAGGCACTCACCGGTGAGGAAACCGATCGGCTAAAAGAAGAAAAAGAGCGGGGGATTTCCATTGAATTGGGTTTTGCGCCTTTTCGTCTGCCGAGTGGTGTTTTGGCTGGGATTGTTGATGTGCCTGGGCATGAACGGTTTATCAAGAACATGCTCGCCGGTGTGGGAGGCATGGACCTGGTACTGTTGGTTATAGCCGCTGATGAAGGGGTGATGCCGCAGACCACCGAGCACCTGGACATTATTAGTCTGTTGCAGGTATCCTGCGGGCTGGTGGTGATTACCAAAGCTGACCTGGTAGAGGCGGACTGGTTGGATATGGTTGCTGAAGAAATTAAAGAGGCGGTGCAGGGCACGGTTTTTGCCGGCGCGCCCATGGTGGCGGTATCGTCTGTTACCGGAGAAGGTATTGGTGAGCTCGCGGCGCTTATTGATAAGATTGCGCAAAGTCTTACAAACAGAGAGTTTGCAGGAAAACCCCGGTTAGCAGTTGACCGGGTTTTCTCCATTACCGGCTTTGGTACGGTGGTAACCGGTACTTTGCTCGGCGGATCAATCAGTAGCGGAGCCACGGTAGAAATTCTGCCTCAGGGGCTGACGGCGCGGATACGTTCTTTGCAGGTGCACGGCAGTAAGGTGGAGATGGCGGAGCCGGGACAAAGGACGGCTATTAACCTGGCTGGTCTTGAATTGGAAGAAATTGTTCGGGGCAATGTTCTGGCAGCGCCCGGAACGTTACAACCTTCCCACCGGCTGGATGTTCGTTTGGAATTGCTGGCCGGAACCCCAAAACCCCTCACCAATCGGGCCCGGGTGCGGGTTCATATAGGGACTGCGGAAATACTGGCGCGGGTTATTTTGCTGGACCGGGAAGAACTCGCCCCCGGGGAATCTGCTTTAGCCCAGTTGGAGTGTGAGGAGCCGATGGTAGCGGCTAAAAAGGACCGGTTT
>CAZWUW010000061.1:0-18059 GCA_964636895.1 uncultured Eubacteriales bacterium | reverse complement strand
GCCATACAGCTAACGGATTTCCCTCTCTTAAGGGGTAAGACTTTACCCTGCCTGTCAAAGCCGGTCAGATATACATCTTTTTCATAATATTAACCTAAAAATTAACCGACTGTCAAGTTACACAACCAGTTTCAGTTACATTAATCTGTTCAGTTACATTAATCTGTTCAGTTACATTAATCATAATAGCGCTGCCGTTGCTGCCCGCAGCCTCATACCATGTAAAAAGCCCGGTCTCTGCCCGGTATTAAACTTTTTGCCCGAGAATCAGGAACAAAAACAAAGCATAACCTATGCCTCCGGAAAGTAATGTATGTGCCCGGAGATAACCCCGGACCTGCAAATAAATAAAAATTATGCCAATAGAAATCAGCGTTATGGCCGCACTGGTAAAAGCCGCCGGATTTAGCACCCAGGGCGTCATGGCAATGCCAATGGCCGGAATGACAGAGCCCTGAAAAACCATTGCCCCGGTAATATTGCCCAGCGCCAGGGTATCCTTACCTCTGCTGATCCAAATAATACTGTTAAACTTTTCCGGTAATTCAGTGGCAATAGGGGTGATTATAATTGAAAGAATAAACGGTGATATCTGCAATGCTCCGGCCAGCCTTTCCATAGTATGGACAAACAATTCCGCCCCGACGATGATGCCGACCAGCGCCATAAAAACCTGCAGCAAGATAAACCGCAGCCGGGGATTCACCTGTTGGCGGGCAATCAATAGCGGACTTAGCTCAGCGTCGCCGGTACTTTCGCCACTGCAAATCGTTTGATAGACATAAATTCCGTAAGCCAGCAGTAACCCGCAGGCTAATACAACTTTGTAGCGGTGGTCTGCCAACAGTGACGCGCTGATAGCAATACTGTAGACCATAAGAAAGAAGCGCAAATCCCTTTTCATAACTACTTCATCAATGAGCATAGTGGCTCGACGCCGGCCGGTCATGGCAAAAAGCAGCGCCGCTACCCCGGTGACAAACAAAGCCAGCGTCCCCAGCATGAAAGGCGCGCCCAAAATCGCCCCGATGCCGATTTCCTTGGTGGCCGCTGATGAACCAAAACCAATGGCGATAATAGGCACCAGCGTTTCCGGCAGTGCAGTACCTACCGCCGCCAATACACTGCCAACAGCACCTTCGGACAGACGCATTTTTTTGCCTAGCCACTCTATCCCGTTGGTAAACAGCTCTGCACTTATCAGAATGATTCCCAGGCCAATGAGCAGCCACCCTATTTGCAGCAGCAAAAAACCACTCCCTTTCCGCTGTTTAAATCTATGCGGCTAGAAAGACGGTCATGACAAAAAATTTGCGCCGTCCATCCGCAGACGGCACCTATTCGCCCAACACTAAGGGGCCGTAACAAAACCTAAGTCTCGTTACAGCCCCTACCACCTACCACCTACCACCTACCACCTACCACCTACCACCTACCACCTACCACCTACTGCCCACCTACAACCTACTGCAGATATACTGCCACAGCTCATCCCCGCCCTGCCCAGTTTCGGCTGAAAATATCACTGCCGGGGTATCGGACACAGGCTGCAGCATCTGTTTTATCAACTTGGCATGCTGCTGCCACTTGCCACGTGGGATTTTATCAGCTTTGGTCAATACCAGGATGGTGGGAATACTAAACTCATTAAGCCAGTTATGCATCAATACATCATCCCGACTGGGCGCGTGGCGGATATCGATAATATGCACCACCGCCCTGAGTAACTGCCGGTTCTTCAAGTAACCCTCGATCATTTTTCCCCATTGGGACTTGATGTCTTTTGACACCTTGGCGAAACCATAACCGGGAAAATCAACGAAGTACAGTGCGTCATTGAGCAGAAAAAAATTCAGGTACTGGGTCTTGCCAGGCTTGCTGCTGGTCCGGGCCAGCGCCTTCCGGTTTACCAACCGATTAATTAGCGACGATTTACCAACGTTGGACCGGCCGGCAAAAGCCACTTCCGGCAACCCGTCGGTAGGATACTGTTTGGGGCCTGCGGCGCTAATGATGTACGAAGCGGATTTTACCAGCATTTTAGACCTCCCGCAACGCGCTGGGCAAAACCTCATCCAGGTGCTCAACCAACACAAATTCCAGTTTGCCCTTAACCTTATGAGGTATGTCCTCCAAGTCTTTTTTGTTTTCCATCGGCAGGATAATTGTTTTAATCCCCGCCCGGTGGGCAGACAGAACCTTTTCCTTAACTCCGCCAATAGGCAATACCCGGCCGCGCAAGGTTATTTCACCGGTCATGGCCACCTCGCGCCTGGCTTTCCGGTTAGTCAGAGCCGATATTAAGGCAGTAGCCATAGTAATACCGGCTGACGGACCATCCTTAGGAATCGCACCCTCGGGCACGTGAATATGAATGTCATGCTTTTCATTGAAAGCCGGGTCAATACCAAATTGCTCGGCCCGGGAACGAATGTAGCTAAACGCCGCCTGGGCAGATTCCTTCATCACATCACCCAATTTGCCGGTAAGCGTAAGCTTGCCGGTACCTTTGACCAGTGCCACCTCGATCGCCAGCGTATCACCACCGGTCTCCGTCCAGGCCAGGCCAGTGGCGATACCAACTTCATCCTCTTTCTCGGCCATACCGTAACGATAACGGGGAATCCCCAGATAATGCTCCAGGTTCTGGATGCTGGCCTTAGCCTTCTTCACCTTGCCCTGGACAATTTCCCGGGTGGCCTTCCGGCAGATAGCCGCCATTTGGCGCTCCAGGTTACGCACACCGGCTTCCCGGGTGTATTCCCGGATTGTTTTGCGAATTGTGTTTTCAGAAATATTCATTTGATCTTTTTTCAGACCGTGTTCTTTGACCTGCTTCGGTACCAGATAGCGCTGGGCAATCTGCACCTTTTCCTCTTCCGTGTAACCGGAAAGATAAATGACCTCCATGCGATCCAGAAGCGGCCGCGGAATAGGGTGCAGGGTATTGGCAGTGGTAATAAACATAACGTTGGACAGGTCAAAAGGTGCCTCCACGTAATGGTCACTAAAAGTGCTGTTCTGCTCGGGGTCCAATACCTCCAGCAACGCGGCAGAAGGGTCTCCCCGAAAATCCATGCTCATCTTGTCAATTTCATCAAGTAGAAAAACAGGGTTTTTGGAACCGGCCTGGCGCATGCCCTGGATAATCCGGCCAGGCATGGCGCCGACATATGTCCGGCGGTGGCCCCTGATTTCCGCCTCATCCCTGACTCCGCCCAGCGACATGCGGATAAATTTGCGTTCCAAAGCCCGGGCTATGGACTTAGCCAGGGAGGTCTTACCCACTCCCGGCGGTCCCACAAAGCAAAGAATCGGACCCTTCATTTTTTTGGCCAGCTTGCGGATAGCCAGATACTCCAGTATTCTCTCTTTGGGCTTATCTAAACCATAATGGTCTTCATTCAGTATTACTTCGGCAGCATCAATATCCAGCCGATCCTTGGTGGCTTTATGCCAGGGTAAAGCCACCAGCCAATCAATATAAGTCCTGATAACACCTGACTCTGCCGCCATCGGAGGCATTTTTTCCAGGCGCTCAACTTCTTTTAAGGCCTTTTCTTCAACTTCCTTAGGAAATTTGGCTTTGGCAATTTTTTCTCGGTATTCTTCACTCTCAGCCACTCGTTCGTCTTTTTCGCCCAATTCCTTCTGGATGGCTTTCATCTGCTCCCGCAGGTAATACTCTTTTTGGGTTTTTTCCATCTGCTTGCGCACCCGCAAATTAATTTTGCGCTCCAGTTCCAGGATTTCCATTTCTTTGGCCAAAATCTCGCCCAGAATCTCCAGCCTGTTCTTCACATCTACAGCTTCCAGCACCCGCTGTTTATCTTCAATTTTCAGGGCCAAATGAGCTGCCACAATATCGCCCAACCGCCCCGGATCCTCCAGATTAACTACAGTGACCACGGTTTCCGGCGGGATTCGTTTGCTCATTTTGACATACTGCTCAAACTGATGCACCAGATTGCGCATCAATGCTTCCACTTCGGTCGTTAATTCCTCGGACTCCGGATATTCTTCCACATCCACCCTAAAAAATGGGTCACAGCCGGTGTAAGCAAGGATTTTGGCCCGGGCCAGACCTTCCACCAGCACCCTGATGGTACCGCCCGGCAATTTCAGCAGTTGTTTCACTTCGGCAATAGTACCTATATGGAAAATATCCTCTTCCCCAGGCTCATCTGTCTGCGCCTCTTTCTGCGTAGCCAAAAAAATCATCCGATCCTGAATCATAGCTTCTTCTATAGCCTTGACGGATTTGTCCCGACCTACATCAAGGTGGATTACCATATAGGGGAACACCAAAATTCCCCGCAAGGGCAATAAGGGCAGTTCGCGGCTCCCATCTTGATCCGTGCTTTTTGTCAGCATTACTCCGACTTTTTCTATCATCTCTTCCGCCATAAAAATACCTCCTCAGGCAATATAGGTGCAAGTTTCCAAATTAAAGGTCAGTTCTATTATATACCCAACGTCTGCAGACGTGCAAGTATCCCCTCAGGAACCCGTTGCAGCTGAAATTGTTGAAGCACTTAGCACATCTACAGCCGGATATGTCGCCGGACTGCCTTCCACCGGCTGCAGGGCGTGTTTAAACACATCCTCTAACCGGTCCACGGGAATAACTTCCACACCGACCAGATCCTTAAAAATAGCCTGATAATTTTCTCTGGGTACCAGCACTTTACCGGCCCCGGCCTGCCGGGCAGCCTCCACCTTAGCCACTACACCGCCGATTGCTTTAACCATGCCGCGAATAGATACTTCACCGGTCATTGCTACTTTATTGTCTACCGGTACCTTTTTTATGGCTGAATATATTGCCGTGGCAATGGTCACCCCGGCTGAAGGCCCGTCAATAGGCACACCGCCCGGAAAATTTACATGTATGTCATGGTTGCGCGGCTCCACATGAAAGTTATGCCTGAGTACTGTTAATACATTCTCCACCGAACCTCGGGCCATGCTCTTACGTTTCATCACTTTACCGCTGCCCCCGCCGATTTCTTCTTCCTCTACCACACCGGTTACAATAATCTGGCCTTTACCCTTGGGCGCTGGAATCACACCAACTTCTAGTTCTACAATGGTACCCATCATCGGACCATAAACAGCCAAACCGTTAACCACCCCTACCTGAGGCTGCGCCGGCACCTTTTTCTCTATGCGCGGCGAATACTGGCCGCTGTTTACAACCCATTCCACATCAGCTACACTGATACTCTTCCTATTGTCAGTTAAAGCGATACCGGCGGCAATCTGCACAATGTTCACCGCTTCCCGGCCATTGGTAGCATATTTTTTAATAACCTGCACTGCACCATCCAACATGGGAAATTCAATTTTCCGGGCGGCATTTTCTGCAATCACGGAAATTTCGTGGGGCAGCAAAGCCCGGAAAAACACCTCCAGACAGCGGGAACGGATGGCCGGTGGAATATCATTGGCCATTCTGGTCGTAGCCCCGACCATACGGAAATCAGCCGGCAGGCCGTGTTGAAAAATATCATGAATATGTACCGGCACATTATTATCTTCTGAACTATAGTATGCACTTTCCAAAAACACCTTGCGATCTTCCAGTACCTTTAAGAGTTTATTCATCTGCACCGGATGCAGTTCACCAATTTCGTCAATAAACAACATACCGCCATGAGCCTTGGTTACTGCCCCGGCTTTAGGCTGCGGAATGCCGGCCATGCCTAGCGGTCCGGCACCCTGATAAATCGGGTCATGCACCGAGCCAATCAGCGGATCGGCGATACCCCGCTCGTCAAACCGGGCTGTTGTACCATCAATTTCTATAAACTTAGCTTCATTGGCAAAAGGGGAATTAGCGTTGCTTTTAGCTTCTTCCAATACCAGCCGGGCAGCGGCGGTTTTACCCACACCGGGTGGCCCGTAAATAATCACATGCTGCGGGTTTGGGCCGCACAAAGCTGCCCGTAGAGCTTTAAGCCCCTCCGCCTGGCCAATTATTTCCTCAAATTTGCTGGGGCGCGTTTTTTCCGACAAGGGTTCAGTCAGGGAAATTCGCCTTAACTGCTGCAGCTTTTCCATTTCCTTTTTGGATTCCTTTTCCACCGCCTGCTTGTTCCCCTGCTGCGCGCGCAGTAAATTCCAGAAATACAGGCCAATGACAATGGCAAAAAAAATCTGCACAAAACTCAAAAAGCCCCCGATTCCTCCAACAAAGTCCATTACGAGTCCTCCTTAGAAACCCTAATATTAACAAATCATAGTATTGCCGAAGGGGACGGGTTTTATCCGCGCATACAAAAGCCACCGCTTTTTAACGATGGCTTCAATTCAGTAGCTTTATATCTATGCAGATTCTTCTTTTTTCTTTTTCCGGTCCACCGTCACCAGGATCGGCGGCTCTTTCTTGAGTACCACTTCCTTAGTGATGGTGCACTTGGCAATATCGTCCCGGGAAGGCAGGTCATACATTACTTCCAGCATAATGTCTTCAATGATCGCCCTAAGCCCCCGGGCACCCGTGTTCCGTTTCATAGCCTCTTTGGCAATGGTAGCCAGGGCGTCCTCGGAAAAATCCAAGTTGATGCCGTCCAGTTCAAAGAATTTCTGGTACTGTTTTACCAGTGCATTCCTGGGCGCGGTAAGAATTTGTACCAAGGCCTTTTCATCCAGCGCATCCAAGGTTACGATAATCGGCAGACGACCGACAAACTCCGGAATCAAGCCAAACTTCAAAAGGTCTTCCGGCAGAATATGGCGCAGGATTTCGCCGGTTTTCTTTTCCTTCTTGGTCTTGATTTCGGCACCAAAACCCATGGTCTTCTTACCAATCCGGTTCTGAATAATCTTGTCAATGCCGTCAAAAGCACCCCCGCAGATAAAGAGGATGTTAGTGGTATCCAACTGAATAAACTCCTGATGCGGGTGTTTGCGACCGCCTTGAGGCGGCACACTGGCTACAGTACCTTCCAGAATCTTCAGCAGGGCCTGCTGCACACCCTCGCCGGAAACATCCCTGGTAATGGATGGGTTTTCCGACTTACGGGCGATTTTATCAATCTCATCAATATAAACAATGCCTTTTTCAGCCTTTTCCACGTCATAATCAGCAGCCTGAATAAGCTTCAGCAGAATGTTCTCCACATCCTCGCCTACATAACCGGCTTCAGTCAATGAAGTAGCGTCGGCAATAGCAAAAGGCACATTCAGCAGCCGGGCCAGGGTTTGAGCCAGCAGTGTTTTACCGCTGCCGGTAGGGCCAAGCATGACAATGTTGCTCTTCTGCAGTTCCACGTCATCAATTTTGCTGCCAAGATTAATGCGTTTATAGTGGTTGTAAACCGCTACCGCCAGTGCCTTTTTGGCTACATCCTGACCAATAACGTACTGGTCTAGGATATCTTTGATTTCCCTGGGTTTGGGCAGTTCGCCCAT
Source organism: uncultured Eubacteriales bacterium (assembly GCA_964636895.1). Classification (GTDB taxonomy): domain Bacteria; phylum Bacillota; class Thermincolia; order Thermincolales; family CAZWUW01; genus CAZWUW01. The sequence goes on along the minus strand of CAZWUW010000061.1, from coordinate 10,643 downwards.
CTCCATACCCAAGTCTTCACTGAGTTCCTCTTCAATTATCTCATTACACAGTTCAATGCATTCATCGCAAATGTATACACCGGGACCGGCAACCAGCTTTTTGACCTGATCCTGCAGCTTGCCGCAGAAGGAGCATTTTAGCTGTCCCTTGTCGTCACTGAATTTGTACATGACCTTTCACCTCTTAAGTTCCTTTACTTCCGGTTTGTAAAAACTTCATCAACAAGACCGTAATCCTTAGCCTCCAAGGCTGACATAAAGTAATCACGTTCCACATCGCCGGCGACCTTTTCCCCAGGCTGACCGGTATGTTTGGCCAGGATTTCATTCAGGAAATCCTTCATGCGCAAGATTTCCCTGACATGAATTTCGATATCGGTAGCCTGCCCCTGCACCCCGCCCAAGGGTTGATGTATCATAATGCGGGCATATGGCAGGGCATACCGCTTGCCTTTCGCACCGGCGGCCAACAACAGGGAACCCATGCTGGCGGCCTGCCCCAGACAAATTGTGGATACATCCGGCTTCACGTATTGCATGGTGTCATAAATAGCCATCCCGGCAGTGACTACACCCCCGGGAGAATTAATATACAAATGGATATCCTTGTCCGGGTCTTCAGCTTCCAGGAACAAAAACTGGGCAATAATCAAATTTGCAACATGGTCATCGATAGGACCACCCAGAAAAATGATGCGGTCTTTCAAAAGCCGTGAATAAATGTCGTAAGCTCGCTCACCACGATTGGTTTGTTCAACAACCATCGGTACCAAAGGCATGTTTATTTCCCACCTCTTCTTATATTATACTACCAAAGCTCATATTGGTAAACAAGGCGGGAAATAATTCCGCCCTGCAATTGCGATGGAAAGATGTCCGCCGGCAAAATTGCCAGCGGCCTTATTTTATGCCAATTTAGCTTTGTCCACCAAAAAATCCACGGTTTTATCAATAATAATACTCTTTTTTATCGCTTCCAGATTGCCGCCGTTTTCTATCCATTGCCGCAAAGTTGCCGGCTCCTGCTTATACTGAACAGCCATTTCCTCTACCCGGGCATCAATGTCGGCATCGGTTAACTCAATAGTCTCAGCTTTGGCGATAGCATCCAACACCAGGTCTACCTTCACATCTTTGGCAGCCCGCTCCCGGTACTCCTTGCGCAATTCATCGACATTGGAGCCTGAATATTTCAGATATTCTTCAATAGATAAACCCTGCATGCCCAGACGTTGGTTCATGTTTTGCAGCATGGAGTCAATGCGTTGTTCAATCATAGTGTCAGGTATTTCAACCTCGCTCGCCGCCACAACTTTATCTACCAAACCATCTTTTAAGGCATGATCAGCCCTTTTCCCGGCTTCCTCTTTTAGTCTATTCCAAATATCTGTTTTTAATTCCTCCAGTGTTTCGAATTCACTAACGTCCTTGGCAAACTCATTATCCTGGACAGCCAGTTCTTTACGTTTGATACCTTTTACAATTACTTTGAAAACAGCCTCTTTACCGGCCAGTTCAGCGGCATGGTAAGTTTCCGGGAATGTAACCTTAACTTCCCGCTCTTCACCGACCTTTACCCCGGTCAATTGTTCTTCAAAACCCGGGATAAAAGAACCGGAACCCAGTTCAAGGGAGTAATCGGTCCCGTTGCCACCGGGGAAGGCTACCCCGTCAACAAAGCCTTCAAAATCTATAACGGTAACATCATGCAGTTCCGCCGCCGCATCCTCGACCGGCACCAGTTGCGCATGCCTTTCCTGCAACCGCTGCAGTTCTTTTTCCACATCCTCGTCACTAATCTCGACCACCGGCTTTTCCGCTTCCAAACCTATGTATTGACTGAGCTGAACTTCAGGTCTGACCTGCACCGTAACTTTAAAAATAAAAGGCTTATTATCTTCCAATTGAACCACTTCAATCTGGGGCCGGTCAATAGGTTCTATTTTGTTATCCCGGATGGCGGCAAAATATGCATCCGGTACAACTATATCCATAGCTTCTTCCCAAATATATTCCTTACCCAGCTTTCTTTCCACCATGGCGCGGGGTGCTTTACCTTTACGAAACCCTGGTATGCTAACTTTGGGCGCTAATTTGCGAAAAGCCTTTTCCACAGCATCGGAAAACTTTTCCTGAGGCACTTCGATTTGTAGAGCCATAACATTTTTTTCTATCTTTTCCAGGTTTACCTTCACTTATACTTTCCTCCTTGCACCTCTGAGATATTTATATGTACGGCAAAATTAAATTGTTCATTATAGTCTTGCCGAAAACCCACTTGACATATTCTACACTTGGTACATGTTTCCTGCTGTTTGGACAAAATATTTACAGATAAAACAACACCCCGGTGGGTGAAATTAATCACTACCGAGGTTAATCAGCGAAACATCGGCGGATATGTAATGGAGCGGAAGACGGGATTCGAACCCGCGACCCTCGCCTTGGCAAGGCGATGCTCTACCACTGAGCCACTTCCGCAGAAGACTACTTATACAACAGTTACATAGTATATTCTACTCATTTCACCCCTTCATGTCAAGCCTAATAACGAAAAGTTTGAGGTGTGCCGGTTAGTTTGTCGATTGCTGCCGCCATCACTGCTGCCGCCAATACCCCCATCAGCGGTATTAACGGAAACATATAGCGGGCAATAGGAATAAACATCAGTTGCAAAAGCGTGATTAATACCGGCACAACTGCCAGCCAACGCAATTCTCGGCTGAACAGACCGTAAACAGCACCGATCCAGCCAAGTACTACGAAAGCCGCCAGGTGGATGGTTTTGGTGACCCAATCATACATCCCCCATGGCTTTGACCAGAGAAACTCGAGCTTTCCTGCCGTAAACCACTTAATCCAAAGCCACGGTTCGGTGCGCAGCCCTTCTTTTATCCGTTTCACAGCAACTTTGGTCTGTTCTTCGGCAGGAACTCCCCGGATAATAGAAGGTCCGATTTTATCATATGGGTCATAGGGATCGGTACCTCTCAAAAAAGGATTCCCGGATTGCGTGGCAAAAATCACCACCTTATCTAAGACCACATAATTTCTTACCCACCACGGTAGCATCAGCAGGCTAAAAGCCAACCCAGCAATAATGAGCCCTTTGATTACTTCCGGCTCCCGGTGGTGCCAAAAATCAATTATATACGGCACTATAAGCAACGGGGCGACCGTGGGTTTAACCAGCACAGTCAATGCCAACAGCAGGCCGTTTAAGATATGATAACGCAAGGTCCGATGTTTTAGCATCAACTGAACGAAATAAACATACCAAAGCAATAAAAAGGTATAAAGCACCTCAGTTAAAATACGTTTGTTGGCCATGAACATAGGCGGATAGACAGCTACCAGAATGGCGGCTAGATACCCTACCCACAGGCGGCCGGTAGTCCGCCCAATAGCAAAGGTCAGGTAGATTATACCCACACTAAGTAAAGCCTGCAACAGGCGCACAGCCGGCAGCGGGTCGGCTGCAGCGCCCGGGACAAACTTGACCACGCTGTATATAGCGGCCAGAAACAGGGGGTAACCGGGGGTGACGAAAGCCGTAGGCTGCTCAGCATAATAACCCAAAAAGCCCTTATCCAGAAACTGCACCGTCATGCGGTGATAACCTATTTCGTCGTGGGACATCTTCAGCGGCCCGGTATCATACAAATAAACCAGTCTCGCTGCCAGCGCCGCCACCAATATAAATATCAGCACCAACCGCTCAAAACCACTCATTTTATCGCTGGTGTACCCATGCATATATTTCATGATCAGACCTCCCGCAACTCGTCAAAAACCAGTTCCGTAACCGGCAGCACCAGATAGAGCGCCATCAAGGCGGCAGAGACAATCCCTGAATCGTTAAAAACGAGGGCGGCCAGGGCACCAGCCAGCATTCCCCAATAGCCTTTATGGATAAACTGGTGTTTAATAAAAACTGTCCTCATCTGGCCGGCAAACCGCAATCGCAAGGCCAGCATGGTAATTGTCAGCATAAGCAACCCGGCGGTCCAGGACGAGTTCAGGAACAAATACCAGTTTGCCAGCGCTTTACGTACTATCATCAGCCAGATGGATTGAAAATCACCGCTGGTCAGGTTACTGACAGCCCGGCCAATATGGGACTGGGTCCCGGAGAGCAGGTAATTATTGACCAGTATCAGGATGCCCACCCCTGCAACCACAGCAGCCGCAGGAATCCAGAGAGCGTGCCAGTTAATCTTTTTACGGATCAATAAATACATGGTTAAGGCGTAACCCACTACCGCCGCCAGTGCACCACCGGCATTAGTACCGATATTGGGGGCCGCAAAAAAGAAGATTAATCCGGCGAAAACAACCCCCATCGCCGGCAGCAGCAGACGGCGATGCCCGGGCTGCAGCGTCAGCGAGCAGACAGCGCCAAGGATGGAAGTGCCTATCAGCACGCCCATGTACTCATTACCTATACCGTAATAACGCCCTCCCACTACCAGGTCATAGCTGAGTACGGCTTTTTTCATCAGCGCCGCACCCATAATTACGTCAGTCACAATCGGTAAAACAATAACAACGGCAATAAACTGCAAGCGTCTGACGGTATCTTTAATCTGCCAGGCCAGCATTGTTAAAGCAGCGGTTAAACCAACCGCCAGCAACAGCAGCGGCCATAATTTGAGGCGGCCAAACAAAGGCAGCACCAGTAAAGATAACGGCAATACATACAAAGACAGCAGGAACAGCCGCACTGCTTTGCTGTCCCGCAGAGTTTTCACAAACATGCTTAGCAATACCAGCCCCAGCACAACCACCTGATATTTGGCAAAATAACGCAACATCGCCGGGCGCACTGCTGATGCAGATAAAAGGCGGTCATAAACCTGTTGTATACGACCCTGCTGACCGGCGCCAACCTGCGCGGCCACCGGCAGGCCGATAAAGGTCTTCGGCTGCTCTAACCCCAGATGGGCAAGCACAGTGGGGGCAAGGTCATAATTCGCCAGCAGGCCGGGCTGCCTGGTGGTAGGCGTGACCAAAATACTGCCCGGCGCAATACGGCCTCCGGCCATAATCACCGGGGCCAGCTTAACCCCGTCGTTTTTTATCGCCTTTGCCGGCGGCAGAGGCGAAACCAGCATAAGCACAGTTTTTTCATCAAGCAGCGGAATAATACGTCCGACAAAAGCATCCACCCTTTTTAACGCCTGAGCGCGCTGCCGCTCCGTCATCTTTGCCAGGGTTTGTCCGGCATACGCATCCACACGGGTTGTATCACCGGTTTCCACCACTATAAAATCCACTTCGGTAATAAGTTTTTTGAATAAGGCATCAACTTTATCATAGTCGGTTTCCCAGCCAAAAGGTGCCAGCGGATTAAGCCTTAACAAATTGGTGCCGATATCCCCGGCATCAATACGTCCCCGGTCATCCATGCCGATTAAGCCGGCCCAGCGCTCCGGCATGTCTGCCAACCCGTCACTGTTGCCAATTACCGCTGTTTTACCGCCCTGAGTACGAATAGCAGTACCAAGGGCACCAGGAATAACCATGTAGTTGGCATCCTCATTATTATTAATTATTGACGCTATCGCAATGTTAACCAACTTGCCGCCGCCGGGGTCAAAACCGGTATTGCGGCGATAAAGCTGAACAGCACGGACACCGTTAACATTTTCGCGCACATGGAAGGCAGAACCGCCATTACTTGCACCCAGGGCTTTATTACCCGCCCCGATGGTAGTATAAGCATTGGTATCGGTAAGCTCACCGGCAGTGTTGATATTCATAACCCCAATACCGCCGGCCGCCATTAAGCGTTTAATATTGGGCAGGCCGGGCTGATTGAGGTCTTCATAGGTGACCCGGTTGACAATAACCATAATCACTCTGCCTTTCAGCTCTTTACCTGTTGCCGGCGCAGGGCCGGCGGTCAGAACAGCCAATAGGCACAACATACACACGGTTATACTAATCAATACAGTTTTCCTGACAGGCACGGTAATCCTCCCAAAGTAAAAAATAATATGGTTAATTATAACACCACAAAAACCCGGACGCCAGTAAAAGACGGATTTTTGCGTAATTATGATGTAAAAACAGCCTCCTTTTAAAAGGAGGCTGAAAACTACCGGCTATACCTTGAACCTTACCACCATTTCTCTTAATTCCCTGGCCATCCGGGCAAGTTCTTCCGCCGAAGCGGAGATTTGCTGGTTGGAGGCGGTCACCTCTTCCGAGGATGCTGCCACCTGTTCGGCGGCAGCGGAACTCTGCTGAGACATGGCAACCACATTTACCGTACATTCCTCCACATGTTCTTCGGCGGCGGCCAGTTCTTCGGTAGCCGTCAGGTTCTGCCGGGCGATATTTGTAACATTGGCGCTGGCTTTTACAACTTCCTGACTGCCGGCTGCAACCTGTTCGGCCGCAGCAGAAATGTTTTCTACATGCCGGTAGGTTTCCTCCACCGTTTCCAGTATCTCCTGTAAAGCCCGCCCAGCATCCGTAGCCAGATTTACGCCCCGCTCCACCTCGCCGGTACCCTGCTCCATCGCAGTTACTGCATCAGTGGTTAGGGTTTGGATGTTTATTATTAAATTGGCGATTTCTTTAGTTGCCTTACTGCTGCGTTCAGCCAGTTTCCTGACCTCATCCGCTACCACCGCGAAGCCCTTGCCGTGTTCACCGGCCCGCGCCGCTTCTATGGCGGCATTCAGGGCAAGCAGGTTAGTCTGTTCTGCAATGTCGTCAATAACCTGGATGATTTCCCCAATCTGATGGGAATGGTCGCCCAGCACCCTAATTTTCCCGGCCGCATCGTAAACCTTGTTTTTTATCACGCCCATACCTTTTATAGTGAGATTTACAGCGCCTTCACCTTTATCGGCGGCCGCTTTCGTTTTTGCGGCAGATGATGATACTGTCTGGGCACCGGCAGCCACCTCCTGGATCGAGGCGGCCATCTGGCCGACCATGTCGGAGGTACTTGTGACATCCTTATCGAGGTCAAAAGCCCCGGCCGAAATAGTTTTTAGTGCCGTATCCACCTTTTTCATCGTGACCAATATATCGGTAATAAAGGTAGATTGCTCGGCAGCTGCCTTGGCGACTTCCTGGATAGCCATAGTTATCTGTTCGGTGGCTTTTGAAGCCTCACCTGTACATACGGAAAGATTGCCGCTGGTGTCGGCCACATTTTGAGAAGTATGCGAGATTCCGCCAACAAGTTTCCTGAGACTATCTATCATCCCGTTGAATACCGCCAGGAAACTCCCTACTTCTCCCCGCGCACCGGTGGCTACGCTTTTTGTCAGGTCCCCGGAAGATATCAGCTCTGCGGCCTGGCTCAGGTCAAGCAGCGGTAAAATAACATTCCTTTTCACTACTTGTGATACGGTGACTCCGATGATTAAGGCAACAACAGCTACCACAGCCACCAGAATAATGATACTTTTCTGCCTGGCATCCAATATTTTTAAGAGTTCCGCTTCTTCCTGCCGTATTTTCTCATGGAGCTGCTCCATATCCTCTGTCAGGACATCTGCGAATGCATCCATTTCTTCCATCATCTCACCGCCGGCAGCATTCCCCACCGGGTTGGCAATGGCTAAGATCTGCAGCTCAATGACCTTGACTTCTTCATATTGCCGGGCTATTTCTTCAATTATCTTTTTTTCCTCGTCTAAATTGACACGCTGCCGGACTTTTGCAATGGTGTCCAATACTTTGCGGTCCAGCTCGGCATGTATTTTCTTTTCGTCAGGGCTGCCGGTTATCAGGTAGTCATTTCCGGGCATGACTACATTGGCAAAGGCCAACTGCAGGTCTCCAACCGTCTCTTTTTCGGCTGATAATTTCGCCAGCTCCCGGCTGTTTTCTCCCAGTGTGGCTACCGACCAGTACGCCAGGCCGCCAAGCAGGATAATAACAAAAATAATACTGTAAACCATGCGTAAAATTACCCGCAGACTCAACTAAACCACCCCTTATGTATTGTTGGAAAATTATGTGACATTAAAGTCCTTCGACTTAATTATGCTTTTCCCTTCTTTTTTCGACAATTATAAAAAGCGCCTGTAATAACAGCAGCTTGGGAGATACTCTCTAAAAAAAAGAGCCCCCAAATTAAAAATCGGGGGGCTGCTTTTCTAATTATAACTTGAATTTAGTCACCGTTTGCCTTAAATTATCCGCCATCTTGGCCAATTCCGCGGAAGCTGCGGATATCTCCTGGATGGAAGCGGTCATCTGTTCCGTTGAAGCAGATACTTCCTCAGCCGCCGCCGAGCTTTCTTCGGTAACTGCCGAAATATTTTCCATAGCTGTGCCCACCTGGCTGCTGGCTGCGGTCAATTCCTCAGTGGCGGCGGTGTTTTCCTGGGTAATGGCACTTACATTGTCTATAGCTTTAACCACTTCCTGACTGCTGGCCGATATCTCCTCGGCAGCGGCGGAAATACTCTGTACCTGACGGTAAGTTTCCTCTACCGTGCCCAATATTTCTTTTAAGGCGTTACCGGCATCTTCGGCCAGAGCAGCGCCCTGCTCCACCTCGCCGGTACCTTCTTGCATAGCTGTAACAGCACCGGTGGTAAGCTTTTGAATGTTAATAATTAATTCGGCAATCTCTTTGGTGGCTTTACCACTCCGTTCGGCAAGCTTCCGCACTTCGTCAGCCACCACCGCAAACCCTTTGCCGTGTTCCCCGGCCCGGGCAGCTTCGATAGCGGCATTTAAAGCCAACAAATTGGTCTGTTCGGCGATATCGTCAATGACCTGAATAATTTCACCGATATGCTGGGAATGCTCGCCCAGCTCCTTAATTTTATTAGCCGTTTCAAAGACTTTATTTTTGATCCCGTCCATACCCTGAACGGTCAGCACTACAGCATTTTCGCCCTTATCCGCCGCCCCCTTGGTACGCTCGGCAGACGTTGATACCGTCTGTGCACTGACCGCCACTTCCTGAATCGAGTCAGCCATTTGACCAACCATTTCAGCAGTAAGCGTGACATTATTGACTTGCTCACCGGCCCCGGCGGAAATCTGTTGTATAGCCTCATTTAACTGGCTCACATTTTCCATTGTTTCGGTTACATACCTGGTCTGCTCCGTAGTGCCTTTGGCAACCTCCTGAATGGCGCTGGCCACCTGTTGGGTAGCTTTGGCTGCTTCATCCGCATTAGAGTTTAACTGCCCGCTCGTCAAGGCCACTTGTTGGGCAGAGTCGTTTATAGCCTGAATCAATTGCCGCAAATTATCTACCATAACCTTGAAAGCATTGCCCAGCACTTGTATCTCGTCACCGCTTCTGATTTCCGGGACTGGATGTGAAATATCGCCGGCAGCTACTTCCTGCGCCGTCTTCACCAACAGGTTGACGGCAGTGGAGATGGCGCGGCCGATAAATAGGGCTACAGCTACCCCAATAATAACAGATACAATAATAACTATGTATATCACGTTCTGACCGAAAGCGACATCCCCTTCAATTTCTTTATTACTCTCAGCAATTTTCTTATCCAGAACCCCCAGCCAAGCTTCAGTTATGCCAATAAATTCTTCATTAATTTTCACTTCTTCCTTAATCTTGGCCAAGGCTTCCGCTTGTCGGCCACTTTTCTGCAAGCTGATAATCTGATTAGCCAGTTCGGTAGATTTATTGTTCAATTCATCCTTCCTGGCCAAAAACTGTTTTTCTTCATCGGTATCCACAATTTTTTTAACTTCTTCGCCTATTACTTCCAAAGATTGTGCATGCTTATTATATAATTCAACATATTTCATGTCATTGGTGAGCATAAAAGCCTTTAAACTGGCATCTTGTTTAATAATTACAATTTCCATTTTATTAAGTAGGGCCATAACCTTGTATTCACTTGCAATCATGCGCTGGTAATCACTTTATATTTCTTTCTTGGTGGATATGCCAAAATAGCCGATCACAAGCATTAAAAACAAAACCACGGTAAAACCAGCCATAATTTTAGTGCCGATTTTCATTTTCACTGCATTTCCCCCTTCGTTTTTTCCCCCAGGTAATATATTTACTTTCGTAGTTATATTTCACCCCCCGGCTGCAAAAAAAGTAAAAAACCATTTTGACAAAAACCCCAAAACTGCACGTTGCCGCACATCTCTTTGGAACTTAAACAAAAACGGCTCTCTTTTGTCATTAACACCTTTAATTATCAGCCTATATATTATGTCATATAACTAATTCTATGCCTTTCGACTTTTTCCTCTTTTTTTCGACTAAATTGTTTTTTTATTCCATATTATTTGTATCTCCGGATATGTTTTTGGGGTCTCAAATAACCCTATAAGACCCAGTGGACCCTCGACAAAAAAAGGATTTCCCGCTGTTTAACGGAAAACCCTCGCCTTTGTCTGGTGCGGATGAAGGGACTTGAACCCCCACGAGTTGCCTCACTGGATCCTAAGTCCAGCGCGTCTGCCAATTCCGCCACATCCGCTTGCGTCTATACATTATAGCACCCGGCCATAAAATAATCAACACAGACAGTAAAACTTTTTTGATAAACCTGCTGCCGCCCAGGCGAAAGCCAAAAACGCCTGCCATCTTTACGATGACGGGCGTTTGCATTTACTATGGTGAGCCATGCTGGGCTCGAACCAGCGACACCCTGATTAAAAGTCAGGTGCTC
>CAZWUW010000060.1:0-18670 GCA_964636895.1 uncultured Eubacteriales bacterium | reverse complement strand
TACATAAGCGATTGTGGGCTCATTTTGTCTCATTTTGCTGCAAAACTCAGGATATTTCTCGATAGCCGTCAACTGAGTAAAGCCAATCATATATTTAACTTGTATACATCGCCCCGCCTAATTATACCAGAAAAAAATATTGCCACCCCCTGTACAATTTCAGGATAATGGCAATAACGCCTGAACTGATGCAGCTCGGCAGCATAAATCCGCAGACCATTTTATTCACATTTTACAGCCGCACCTACCGGGCAAATATCTGCACAGGAACCACACTTAGCACATTTTGCGGCATCAATGCTATAACATTTACCGGCATTCTTAATGGCACCGCTTTTACATTCACTGGCACAAACCCCGCAGGAATTACACAGGTCAGTTATTTTATACATATCGATGTTCACCCCCTCCGGGCATATTGTAATTCTACATATTTATTGTGACCTGGAAAGGTGTTTTTCATACGAAACAAAAAGAAGCTGTTGTGTCAGCTTCTCAAGAATTGACTTAGCCTTTGGCACCCGGTATGCCTAAAGGGATACATAAAGTGTCGCCGATCTGCAAGTTTAATGGATCAACATCGGGGTTAGCATCTTCGATAGCCTCAACAGTGGTATCATATTTTTGGGCCAACTTCCAGAATGTATCGCCAGGCTTAATCACATGCATAATGGCATTAGGCGGGCAATGACCCGTAGTCGGCGGTGCTTGCGTGGGCGTTGGAGGAATCACAGTGCACGGTGGTTCCTCGTCGCATGGTGGTTCCTCGTCGCATGGTGGTTCATAGTCACAAGGCGGTTCATAGTCGCATGGTGGTTCCTCATGACTTTGATCGTCTTCATAAAATGGCAGTTCATCATCGCAGGGCGGCATATCATCACATAACGGTTCATCATTACATGGCAGTTCGTCATTGTCTGAATCTTCGCAACATAGCGGCTCATTATAGCTTGGTGAATCATCGTCTGACGGTGATTCATACGGCCAATCAAAATCCTCCGGGAACTCAGAATAATCCGGCAGGCCGGCCAAACCCTCCGGCTGCACCTCCTCTTCAAATGTATTTTTTAAATCTTTATGCTTCATAAGTTGGGGTCTGCCTTTTATCGGCCGATACGTAAAAAAAACAAATCTTGCTTTTTCCGTTTTCTCCATCCTCCTCCTCCTTTCATGATGTTTTTAATATAATATATGAGCCATGTTGCAAATTGTGCCAAAAATTTGCACGACAAAAAGACAACTCGTCTTATGGCCTTTAATTTAACCTTTGATGCCAAGCAAAAGTCCGGCTTATGCCTTGTTCCAAATTATATTCCGGCACCCAACCAGCTGCGGTAATTTCCGGCGTTTCCAAAGCAAACCCGGCAACTATACACTTTTCACAAGGCAGATAAATAATTTCCGATTCACTATTAATCACCTTTTTTACTAAAATAGCCAGGTCATTGATTGAAGTCAGTTTACCGCTGGCCAGATGAATAGTTTGATTCAAATATATATCTTTATTCTTAATAATTAAGTAAAGCGCCCGTACCGCATCTTTTACATATAGAAAATCACGAGCCTGGGTGCCTGTGCCATAAATTATCAATGGTTCTCCCTTAACGGCTCGCTCAATAAAGGCCGCCACAACAGACAAATAACCACACAGGTTTTGGTTTTCCCCATATGTACTGGTACACCGGATAACAGTTACCGGATAATTATGCCAACGGGCCAAAGCCAGGCAGTGTTTTTCGCTGCTTAACTTGGTGACCGCGTAGACACTCTTGGGCCTGGTAGGATGATCAATGTCAATAGGGTTATAAAGAGGGTCGCCATAAACTTCGACTGTTGAAAGATAAATCAGGTAAGGCCTATTTCTGGTTCGGAGAAGTCTTTGTAAGAATCGAAAAGTGCCAAATTCGTTGTTTTGAAAATACTCATTTGGCGTTTTCATAGATTCTTCCGCAGAATTGTAACCTGCCAAATGTACCACTGCATCGACGTTCAATGAATTTATTTTTTTTACTGTCAAATCTTGAAACTTACTTTTGATTAATTGAAAGCGCGGCTCCCGGGCAGTCGAAGACAAAAAAACCTCTTCCCCATGAAACCCCCTGGAAAAATCATCAACGCCGTAAATCATGGTTACATCTTCATGGGACAGCAATTCCTCAACAAAATTTACCCCGTATAGACCAGCCACCCCGGTAATCAATACACGCATCTATCCGCCACCTCCACGGCTAACCTCATTATCATTATATTGAAATTCCGGTGCCGGGGTGACAAAACCCCCACCTTTTTAAATATCATTCCTCCCCTCCCCTTTCTTCTGACATTTCCTAATATACTATAATGCATATATTTACTTGGTGCTGCCGGAAGTACCGCCTTCTTCCGGCAGACCATATAATAATAAGGGCGGGTGAAAAATGTTTGCTGCGGTAATTCCCGTCAAAAAAAACCGGCTAACTTTGCCAAATTATTAGAAACACTGGACAAAGTGCCGGTAAATATTATTATTCCGTATTTAACCTCCCATGGACCTCAGGAGCGGGACTGGCTTATACTGGCTGATATTTTATCAATGCATCAGCAAGAGCGCCAAACTCTTCCATAGACAGCGTTTCTCCTCTGCGGCCCGGGTCAATCCCCACTGCCGCGCAAACCGTCGACAACTCTTCTTTAGACGAACAGAGGCAGGCATTAGTCAGGGCGTTTAGTAATGTTTTCCGCCGTTGACCAAAAGCCGCCCGGATAATCTTAAATAACATCACTTCATCAACCACCTGGACAGCAGGCACCCGGCGCCGCACCAGCTTTAGAACTGCAGAATCAACTTCCGGTCTGGGCATAAAAACGGTGCGGGGGACTTTTAAGGCCAGTTCAGGTACTGTATAATACTGTACAGCTAAGGACAGCACCCCGTAATCTTTTGTCCCTGGTGCCGCGACTATGCGTTGAGCCACTTCCTTTTGTACCATTAATACAAAAACAGAGAAATTAAACCCCTGCTCCAATACATGCATAATAAGCGGCGTGGTAATATAATAAGGAAGATTGCCGATTATTTTAAACTCCGTCCCAATCCAGCCGGAACTCAACACCAGGTCATTAAAATCCACCTGTAAAGCATCGCCGGAAACCACTTGCACATTAGGATATGCCTGCAAAGTCTCCGCTAAAACCGGCAACAACCCCCGGTCCAACTCAACGGCCGCAACCCGGCCTGCCCGCTCCGCGAGTTCCTGAGTCAGTGTTCCAATACCAGGTCCTATTTCCACCACCAGGTCACTGGGACTCAAGTCGGCCGCATCTGCAATAGCCCGGACCATATTCCCATCAATAAGAAAATTTTGACCCAAGCTCTTATGAAAAGAAATATTATGTTTGGCCATTACCTCTTTGATTACTGCCGGGGAATAAAGTTTTTTCAATTGTTAACAAACCTCCATAGTGATATTAAAAGGAGGGGTTGCCCCCTCCTTTTTATTCTAATATGTAAACCTTTACGGGCCTGCGTCCCCAACGCAGGGCTTCACCTCTAGTCTCAAAAAACAAATCTATTTTATTGCCTTTAATTGCACTGCCTTTATCCAATGCCCGGGCATAACCATAACCTTCTACATACATTTTGGTGCCAAAGGGAATCACCCGTGGGTCTACAGCAACTGCCCCTCTGTACGGAGCAATGCCGGAAGCCATCCGGTTACCTGTATAAGTATAACCACTTGCATTCATCGCCATAACCCGAGAAAACCTAACCGGTTTGCCGCCACGAGAAACCACCTTCTTACTTAATGTTCCCAAGGCAACAATCTTATTTACGGGTTGTTTGACAATCCGGGCGCCAACATTTTCACGACGTATCTCTTTGCCGTCTTCCATTACTATTTTGATGGTACGCTGACCCAGGCCGTCCTGACCTTCTCTGAGCACCTTGGTAATGCCTCTGTCAAGACCCGGGTCATTACGTCTTTCTGCACGAAATGAGAGTTTATAGGACTCCATAATTTGTTTCTCACTGACTCTGATAACCCGGATAACATCTCCGGCAGAGATCTTGGCATTGTAACCGGGAAGCACCCGATCCTGTGGACCCACAGCAATATTTAATTCTTTTAATACCTCGGCAACTGCAGATACAGGAGTAATAATCTCTCTGGTCTGCCCATCGGCCACAACTGCCACCGATTTGGCTCTGGTAATTATGATAACCTGCCCGTCACAGAGCTTTTCTTCTGTAGCTGGTTGCACAATGTCCCGTTCCCCAATACTGATTCCTGATTTTTCCAACGCTTCTGCAACCGTCCCGCCTAAAACGCTCACCTTATAAGTTTTGCCGTCAGCAACCACATTAACATTATTATTAGCCCAAATAAATGTAGATATTAATACTACGGTCATTACAACGACCCCGAGGCCCAAGGTGATCAGCCTGTTGTTGCCAAAAAAGCCGCAATTTTTTCTCGGGGGGGTGTAAGCCTGCATGAAATCACTCCTTATTCGCTTTTTTAAAGTGAATTGCGTCTATTTTAACCCAAAATTGGGATTACTGTCAACCACTTTATAATGTTAGAATTTTTTGATTATTTTCTATATAGTTTTATATTCTTCTATTAACTATGTTTTCCTTTAAAAATCTTAGAACAAATTCTACCTCGCTCCGACACATTTTTTATCATTATTGTTTTTGGACAGCTTCTTTTGTCTCATTATATTAGGCCAAGGGAAAAAAAATAACGGTTTTAGCTTAAAACGACAAAATTAAGGCTTAAATAGTAAAAATCCCGGATATTTTCGGTTAACCGGCAATTAAAGTCCGCCAATAACTCGAAGAATCAGGGATTTTTAATCAAAGTTTATCAGAAGGTAAAAAGTTTCCTGGTATTCTCCGCCGTCAAAGCCCCCAATTCCGCGGCAGTAACCCCCCGCAAGCGGGCAATTTCAGCGGCCACATACAGGACAAACGATGATTCATTACGCTTCCCACGGTGTGGTTCCGGTGTAAGATAAGGGGCATCTGTTTCAATTAATAGGCGGTCCTGCGGCACTCTCATTGCTATCTCCTTAAGCCGGTGGGCGTTATGAAAAGTAACTGGGCCGGCAATGGAAATATAGAAGCCCATTTTAATACACTCCACCGCCATTTCCCAGCTCCCCGAAAAACAATGCAGTACCCCGCCACCGTCACCGGCCTTTTCTTCTTTAAGAATCTTTATCACATCTTCATGTGCGTCCCGATCATGGACAATAATCGGCAGCCTCGTTTCCTTAGCCAGGCCAATCTGCCGGCGAAAAAGCACCTGCTGAATATCCCGCGGGGAAAGGTCGCGATAATAATCCAGGCCCATTTCCCCGATGGCTACCACCTTTGGATGAGCTGCCAACTTTTTCAGCTCCGCCAAAATATTATCATCGGCATCTTTAGCATCATGCGGATGAATACCAACAGCAGCGTAAATAAAATCATATTCTTCAGCCAACGCTACCGACCGCCGGGATGAAAAAATATCATATCCTACATTGATAATTGCCGTAACACCCTGTTCCCTGGCCAGCATCAACATTTCATGCCGATCCCGGTCAAACTTCCGGTCATCAAGATGAGCATGCGAGTCAATATACATAGCTGCCTCCTATTTAGCCTTACTGCCTATTTAGCCTTACTGCCACTTGGCACGTTTTTGCCCGGGTCAACGGTGAGCAGGCCCAGGTTATCGCCGGCGGAAGCCGCCAGGAGCATCCCTTCAGATATAATCCCCCGCAGTTTGGCAGGCTTCAGATTGGCCACTATCGTAATTTTTTTGCCTATCAGGTCCTCCGGCGCATAATGCTGGGCAATCCCGGCGACTATCGTCCGGCGTTCGTCCCCTAATGCAACTTCCAGCTTCAATAGTTTTTCTGCCTTTTCCACCCGCTCCGCACCGACAACTTCCGCCACCCGGAGGTCAATCCGAGCAAATTCTTCAATAGAAACGTATTCTTTCTCGTTTCCGGCTTCCTGCTTTGCTTCTGTCACCGGCGCCTCTACCACTTTATTAGCTTTGGCCGCCGGAACCGTCTCCGCTTGCTCTTTTTCAACCATATCAATCCGGGGAAACAATGCATCACCCCGCTTTACGGTAACCCCCTCGGGGAAGCGTCCCCACAGGTCGGCTGATTCCCATGTCTGAATGTTTTTGTTTTCTATAACACCCAGCTGTTTCCAAATTTTTTCTGGTAATGTAGGCATAAAAGGAGTAACCAAGATCGTAATAATTCTTATAGACTCCATTAAATTATACAAAACCGCACCCAATCTGGCCTGCTGCCCGACATCTTTTGCCAGTACCCAGGGCGCTGTTTCATCAATATACTTGTTGGCCCGACCGACAAGTTTCCATACCGCACCCAAAGCATTGCTTAAATCCAGTTTTTCCATCAGTTCCGTATACTCCTGTACCGCTGACGCAGCCACCTGACACAAATCCTCGTCAAGCTGCTCCCGGTGCGCGACAGCCTGGACTTGACCCTGGAAATATTTCTCCACCATTGCCACCGAACGACTTACAAGATTGCCAAAATCATTGGCCAGGTCCGAGTTGATCCGCTGTACAAGCGCATCTTCCGAGTAGTACCCGTCCGACCCGAAAGGCAGCTCTCTTAACAGATAATACCTGATAGCATCAACCCCATATTTTTCTATCAACAACAGGGGATCCACAACATTACCCTTGGATTTTGACATTTTACCCCCTTCAAGTAAAATCCAACCATGGCCCATTACCTTTTTCGGCAGCTCAACACCGGCCGCCATCAGAATAATCGGCCAGATAATAGTATGAAACCGCACAATATCTTTGGCTAATAAATGTACATCACATGGCCAGTATTTTTGAAAAAGACTGTCCTCCTCCAGACTATAGCCAAGTGCCGAAATATAGTTAGTCAGGGCATCTATCCAAACATAGACTACATGCCGCGGATCGAAAGGCACCTGAATCCCCCAGTTAAAAGTAGTTCTGGAAACACAAAGGTCTTCCAATCCACCCTTAATAAAGCTGACCATTTCATTACGACGGGAAACCGGTTGAATGAAGTCCGGATTATCTTCAATATGCTTCAGCAACCGACCCGCATATTTTGACTGCCGGAAAAAATAACTCTCTTCCTTCACCAGTTCAAGCGTACGGCCACAATCCGGACACTTGTTATCCACCACCTGGCGCTCTGTCCAAAAGGTTTCACAGGGGGTGCAATACCGGCCTTCATATTCTGATTTATATATATCCCCTTGTTCATAGAGTTGAACAAAGATATTCTGTACAACCTTTTTATGCCTGTCCTCAGTTGTACGGATAAAATCATCATAAGAAATCTCCAGCTTTTGCCAAAGATGCTTGAAGCCCTCTACAATCCGGTCAACATATACTATGGGTTCCAAATCCCGAGACTTAGCCGCACGTTCAATTTTTTGGCCATGCTCGTCTGTCCCGGTTAAAAACCAGGTATCATAACCCGTCATTCGTTTATACCGGGTAATGGTATCCGCCGCTACAGTCGTATACGCATGGCCAATATGCGGATTATCG
This sequence comes from uncultured Eubacteriales bacterium, assembly GCA_964636895.1. Taxonomy (GTDB): domain Bacteria; phylum Bacillota; class Thermincolia; order Thermincolales; family CAZWUW01; genus CAZWUW01. The sequence goes on along the minus strand of CAZWUW010000060.1, from coordinate 11,111 downwards.
TTAGGATAATAAATGGGCGTAGTAATATAAAACGTTTTTTTACTCATTAATCTGCCTCCTTCATAAAAATAAAAACCCCTCTCCCCGGTTAAGGGGCGAGAGGAATCCTTCGCGGTACCACCCTTGTTCGCCAATGATTACAGCATCGGCCTAAAACAGGTACGTATTCATACCTGAAGCTACATAACGGAGCTTAACCCGGCACAGCCTACTTGGTTCAGCTTACAGTTCAGGAGCCATGTTCAGCAGGGTTTCCCCGGCGGGTTCACACCTCATCCCGCTCTCTGGACGGTTACTGCCGCCGCTTACTCTTCCCCGTCATCACTTTTCAAAACATTATAATCTGATAATATAAAAGAAACGCTCTTTTGTCAAGGTTTCCTTAAAATTCAACTTTTTATTCAACTTACCATTTCTACAATACTTGCAAAGCATAATTAAAGGAATTTTTTGAAAATTCGGGTTTATTGCTCAAAAAAGGGGTTGACTTTTAATGGTACGACTGGTATCATTTACTTATAGAAAATTGTCGAATAATGTTGAAGGAGGGGATGAGTTTTGAAATCCACTGGTATTGTTCGTAAGGTGGACGAGCTTGGACGGGTAGTTATTCCTATTGAACTTAGAAGAACTCTTGGAATCGATGAAAAAGATGCACTGGAAATATATGTGGACAGCGAAAAAATTATTTTAAAAAAATATGAGCCCGCATGTATTTTCTGCGGTAACGCCGATAATGTCCAGCATTTCCGTGGCAAAAATATCTGCCGGGAATGTGCAGCCGCTATGTCCAGCGCCGCCGATGCTATTTAAAGTTACACAAAACAACAATTGCAAACCAAAAACCGGAGGATTGATATCCTGCCGGTTTTTTACATTTTCTGAAGCACCGCATTATAAACGTCTCTTTTAGAAACACCTAACCGGACAGCAACTTCCTTAATGGCCGATTTTTTTTCCATTCCCCCGGTTATCAACATGTTCACATGCTCAGCCATGGATTCCGGCCATTGTTCGACAGGCCGGTCTGCTATCGCCTTGCCGCCGCCGATTATAATGGTAAATTCCCCTCTCGGCTGCTGCTGGCTGAAATACTCCAGCGCCGTCTTGGCAGTGCCTCTGATTATTTCTTCATAGGTTTTGGTAAGTTCCCTAGCGACTGCTACCCCTCTGCTGCCGATGATCTCAGCCAGTTCTTGCAGCGTTTGTAATACACGGTGAGGTGCCTCATATAATACCACCGTTCTCTCCTCACCGGCAATTTCCTTTAGCCGCTGCTGCCGCTGTTTTTTGCCTCTGGGCAAAAAACCCTCAAAAACAAACCGGTCAGTAGGTAACCCGGAAGCCACCAACCCGGTTACTACTGCACTGGCTCCGGGTAAAGGCACCACTTTTATGCCCGCCTGCACCGCTGCCGCCACCAGATGTGTACCGGGATCCGAAATGCCGGGCATGCCGGCATCTGAAACCAGCGCAACATTTTTCCCAGCCAGCAGCGCTGCAATCACCTTGCCGGCTTTAACCGCCTCATTGTGCTGATGATAGCTGGTAATGGGGGTATGAATATCCAAATGGGTTAATAGCTTTCTGGTATGCCGTGTATCTTCAGCCGTAACCAGGTCCACTTCTTTTAACACCCTCATTACCCGTAGCGTAATATCTTCCAGATTACCGATAGGAGTAGCGCACAGGTACAATACTCCGCTATCGCCATTTACACTTGCTTCTCCCCGTTGACGAGCGACAGTTTCGTCTTCCGGTCCAGCTTTTTGATTACCCATTCCCTTTGCATCGCCTCTTCCCGGGTTGCAAACACTTCCCAATAAACTAGTTCCACGGGTGCCCTGCCCCTGGTAAATTTCGCCCCATCACCCCGGTTATGTTTACTGATTCTTTCGTTTATGTCATTAGTATAACCGGTATATAAAACCCCATCACGGCACCGGACAACATATGTATAATACCTTCCGGTCATCTAATTCCCCGCCTTCCCGCAAGTCATCATACCGGGGTAATAAATATGCATCAGCTCCGAGGTATAAACACCCCTGGCATCATATACAAAAAGAGGTACCATAATATTCAGATCCGGTCTGGCACCCTTAACCGCCTCCACCAAAACCATAACCGGTTTACGACCGGGCTTGGGGTATACTGTGCGTAAACGTTTAGGCTCCAGTCCATGTTTCTTCATCAGGTAGAACAGCTCTGCCAACCGCTCCGGTCGGTGTACAACAGCCATCCTGCCGTGCGAATTCAAGAGTCCGGCACCGGCCGCAATTACGTCGGCCAAAGTACAACTGATTTCATGCCGAGCTAGAGCCAGTTCCCCCAGCGGATTTATTTCCCCACGACCCATAGGCATATATGGCGGATTGCTGGTAACCAGGTCAAATTTGCCTTGCCCTAACAAAGATACAACCTCTTTTATATCCCCGGACAAAATTTCAATCAGGTCGACCAAACCATTGCCAGCTACGCTCCTATTAGCACGCTCAACAATGTCCGGCTGGATTTCCAAGCCAAAAATGCGGCGGGCTTTTTGGCGGATGGACAACAACAGCGGAATCACCCCCGACCCCGTTCCCAGGTCAACAACCATATCTGCCCGCTTTACCGTGGTAAATTCCGCTAGCAATACTGCATCCATAGAAAAACAAAAACCGCCCGGTTTTTGAATAATTTTCAGACCATTCCGGACCAGGTCGTCCAGTCTTTCGTCCGGCAGCAAATCGAACCCTGACATAAGCCCCACCTTTTTATTCTTTACCCAGTAAACCAAGGCAAAAAAGACAGTCCCCGGACCTTGACTGCCCGAAATGCATGTGACAAATGTGAAACCCGTCTTCGTAAAGCCGATTCAGGTTGGCAAAGCCTTCCCGCTGCAATTGTGGTATGCCGGGCTTAGCGGTGCCTTCCGTGAGGTAATGCTGATACACGTCGGTAAGTTCTTTACGCAATTTTTCATTTTCATCTTCCAAAGCATAAGCCCGCATTTTTAGGTCCCGTAGTTCTTGTAAAAGTTCATTAAATTTACTTTCAAAGTCAATCAGCAGGTTGGTTATCGGTTTCATTTTGCTCACCCCTGCTCTGCGGACCGCCCTGATTATCTTTTGGTTTTCGTTTTATTTGCAGTTCGTCAGGTCGAAATTCTAACTGCTGCCTGCTCTCCTTTAATTCCACAGTAACAGTTCTCTTTAATATATTGATGCCGGATATTTTACCTTCCCCCACCGGAGTTATAACCGGTGTACCTATATCAGGATAACTGGCGCGTTCTCTTTCATAAGCATCACTCTCATATTTCAGACAGCACATCAATCTTCCGCAAATACCGGAAATCTTCGTTGGATTAAGAGAAAGATTTTGATCTTTGGCCATTCGGATTGAAACCGGCGCAAAATCACCCAAAAACGATGCGCAGCAAAGCACCCGGCCGCAAGAGCCCAAACCGCCAAGCATTTTGGCCTCATCACGGACGCCAATTTGCCGCAGTTCTATCCTAGTGCGGAAAACAGACGCCAGGTCTTTCACCAGCTCCCGGAAATCTATGCGACCGTCGGCTGTAAAATAGAATATTATTTTATTGGCATCAAAAGTATATTCCACATCCACCAGTTTCATAGGCAGACCATGTTCTTCAATTTTTTTCATGCAAACATGGTAAGCTTCTTTTTCTTTGGCTTTATTAATCTCCACTTGTTTCAAATCAACTGGGGTAGCCTTCCGGATGACTTTTTTCAAAGGCGCGACAATTTCGCTTTCACTGACTTGCTTAGGATTCACCACCGCTTCGCCGCACTCCACCCCTCGGGTAGTCTCTACAATAACAGAGTCACCGGCCATGACTTCACTTTCCGCCGGGTCAAAATAGTATATTTTGCCGGCCCGTTTAAAACGGACACCTACAACATGCAACATTTATTTTACCTCCTCCACCCCGGGTGATATTGTTATTATTATTATTATTGTTGTTGTTATTATTATTGTTATTATTATTATTATTACGCACACTTAGCTAATTTAAGCAACAGCACTTCCAATACCAGACGGGAATTAACATTGCCGGCTAAAAGTATCCCGGCGCGGTCAAGCTCGTCAATTACAGCCATAATGCGCTGTGCCCCGAGCCGCTCGCCGCTTTGAATCTCCTCAAGTAAATCCGAGTTTATAATCAGACTGGGTGTACGGGTAGTCAACCATACCAACTGATCCCGGTACCATAAAGTAAGTAAGTCCAGGATAATTCGGGTCTGCTCTTTTGACTTTTCCAGTTCTTCCGCAATATAAAAAAGCTCCGTTATTTCACCCTTTTTCAGGCGCTGCAGCAGGTTTAGCATATATTCCCGCGTTTCCCTACCGACCTGGCCGGAAACAGCGGTAATAGCCTTACCTGGCAAGCCGTCACTCAGCAAAGCCGCTACCCGGGCATCGCCAGGATTTTTTTGCCATCTGTTCATCAATTCGGTAGCAATTAATTCCTGACTAACCCGCCGCAAAGGGATTTGCTGGCAGCGCGAAAGAATAGTGGGCAATAATCGGTAAGGATTATTCGCAGTTAACAGAAAAACTGTGCCCGGCGGCGGTTCCTCCAGTACTTTTAGCAGGCAGTTGGCCGCCTCAGGGGTAAGCAACTCCGCCTGGCTAAGCAAGTACACCCTTCCCTTACCGCTATACGACTTGAACTGGGTCTCCCGTTGAATTTCCCTGACCTGATCGATTTTGATTAAACTCCCGTTACCGGTAATTTCCCTGTAATCAGGATAATTACCCTGCAAGAACTTTTGACAATCCGCACAAACCCCGCAAGCGTCTGTAATTATTTCTCCGCACAGGTACGCCATGGCAAAAATCCGGGCCAGGGAAGATTTCCCTACTCCCTCCGGCCCGTGAAAAACATAAGCGTGGGCTACCCGGCCTGCCCGCAAAGCATTTTGCAGTGTTGTCACCACCTGCTGATGTCCGATTATTGCACTGAAACTATGCACAGTTTTTCCCCGTTTCAATTATAAATATCCAACAACATGCCTCGAATCTCATCTATTTTGGCTAAAACAGCCACTCCGTCCCTCTGTTCCTGAATCATCATGGCTGTCAGGTTCTCCAATTCCCGGTCCACTGTTTTGACCACGGTATATATCTTATGCCGGCCACGTCGATCCCATCCGGCTTCTTCTTTCAACTGGTACATTTTATCTACGGCTTCATGTAAAAAGCTGCGCACCAATTCTTTATACAACTTCAAATCCTTGATGTTTAGGTTTTCGCCAAGCTTTTGACCTTGCGCGGTTATATCTCTAAGGAGATTTTCCAGTTTTTCTTTAATAAAGTCACCACGCACCCGCAATAACTGTTCGCCAAAGGCTACCTGATTTCCTTCCGGCAGATGTCGCCCTTCCTTATCTATGCTGCCGAAGCCGGCCACATTATGTTTAGGTAAATCACGAATCTTCATTTGCCAAGCACCTCCTGCATGCAGTGCCATACTTCGGCCGCCACTGTTACCAGGTCTCTGTCGGCAGCAATCACCCTGTACCGCTGAGGATTTTCCCCGGCCAAGGCCAGAAACCCTTCCCGGACCCGGCGGTGAAACTCTATGTTTTCCATCTCAATACGATCTTTTCCCTTCCCCTGACCTTGCCGCGTCCGGGTAATCCGGTCTAATCCGGCATCAGGATTAAGGTCAAGAATTACCGTCAAATCCGGAATCACATTACCAACAGCGATGTCGTTTACCGAGCGCAGAAGGTTCCAGTCAATGCCCCGCCCGGCCCCCTGGTAAGCCAGCGTAGAATCAGTAAAGCGGTCGCATAATACTACTTTGCCCGCCCTAATCGCGGGCCTGATTAACTGCTCTACATGTTGAGCCCTGGCGGCAGCATATAAAAGAGCCTCTGCCTTATCTACCATTTCATGATTAGCGGGGTCCAGAAGAATCTCCCGGATTTTTTCACTTATGGGCGTGCCCCCGGGCTCCCTGGTATAAACCACTTGCCAGCCCGCAGCGGCCAGCCGTTCACCCGCCAGTTTCATCTGCGTTGTTTTGCCGGCACCGTCCGGCCCCTCAAAAGTAACAAATCTCCCGGACATCAATAGCCTCCTAATTTACAGTCCATCTCTCCCTTTTATCCCGCAGCTATCCATTAATAACCTTAACTGATTGTTTATTTTGGTCTGCTAACCCCTGACATAAAATTTCATTGTCCCTAATATATTTAAGTATTTCTATAACTTCTGCTGTTATCCTCTCACCCGCACAAATAATCGGTATTCCCGGCGGGTAAGGTGCTACCGTCTCCGCAGCAATACAGTCCCGGGCAGCTTCAATACGCACTGACCGAGCGGGTGCAAACCATGCCTCGCGCGGTGTCATTTCCACCGGCGGCAGCGGACAATCATAAAGAATGGCAGAGGACTTTGCGTCCTGCCGGCTCGCCGCCGACTGATATTTTTCAGTTATTTTTTGCAAAGCCGCCACAAACGACCGGCAATCATGCATAGTGGTGCCAATTGTTAAAACCGCTAATATGTTAAGAGTATCTGCCAGCTCAACCTGCACGTGATGCTCTTCCCGAAGTATGGCGGCTGCTGCGTAACCCGTCAGACCAGTTTCTGCAACATTTATCAGAATCTTGGTCGGATCAACTACTATGCCCGTGCAAGTTTCCGGTCCGGCACATTTGAGACATTTCAGCTCGGCAACCTGTTCCCTCGTCCACCGGGCCATCTCCAATACATCGGTCATTAAAGCCCGTCCTTGTTCCGCCATTTGGCGGCGGGCCAAATCAAGGGACAGCATAACTATATAAGATGGACTGGTGGTTTGCAGTAAGCGCAGATTTCGGGCAATATCATTATGGTTAATCAAGGCGCTCTTAATATGCAGCATCGAGCCTTGCGTCAGCGCCCCCAAAGTCTTGTGAGTGCTCTGCACGCTTATGTCAGCACCTGCATCCATAGCTGTTGGCGGCAGCTCCGGATGAAAGGCAAAATGCGCTCCATGGGCTTCGTCAACCAGTACAGGTATCCCCTGTTGATGACAAATATCCGTAACAGCCCTAATATCTGAGACAAACCCGTGATATGTCGGGTGCACATGCAATACCGCTTTCAGCCGATCAGTTTCTTTGACAGCCTGTTCAATAGCAGAGGTCATTATTCCTACCGGCACACCAAAAACCTTGTCCACCTGCGGTTTAAGATAAACCGGCAGGGCACCGGATAAAACCAACGCACCGGTAACAGCCCGGTGCGCATGCCGGGGTATCAGCACCCGGTCTCCCAGCCGGCTTGTAGCCAGCACAGCGGCCTGCAAGCCACAGGTAGTGCCGTTTACCAATAAAAATGACGCCTCGGCATGAAAAAGCTCGGCCGCCAGCTCCTGCGCTTTTTTGAGCGGTCCGGCTGGCTGATGCAAATCATCTAGCCCAGGAACTTCTGTGAGGTCACAACAAAACATTGCCGGACCCAGCATCTCTTTTAATTCAGCAGGTAAGCCCTGCCCCTGCTTATGCCCGGGTACGTGTAATGGAACATTCCCCTGTCTGATATAATCTGTTAACGCCGCATATAAAGGAGCTTCATCTTGATTAATCACGGTTTTTCCCCCAGGATAAAACATCCTATTTAGTAATTGTATCACATCCCAGGCAAATGCGCTATATACAGAAAGACTCAACCCCCTTAAAGAGTTGAGTTTTCAGACCAAAGGGTGCCGATCTTCCCTTTGTAATAATCGTAATCCACATCCTGCACCTGCAAATTAACAACCCGCGCTTCACAGGTCGGGCACATTACCTGCCCCAGAATGATTACACCTGTTTTCCGGGGCTCACTGACAAACTGCCCGCAAAAGTAGCACCTTGCTTCACTTTGCATCATTCTTAACCACCACCTGTTGTTAGTTTGCTCCGAATAGGGCAGGTTTTAAACATTAATTATTGGTGCATAATTAATATATGACCGAAAAACTAAATTGGTTCTTTACAATCACCTGGAAAAATATTAATATTAATGATGAAAGTAAAAGGAGGCCTGCCTGTGCGGGATTTACTAGAGCTTCTGTTTTACATGAAATTTAATGAAGCGCGGAACTATTTGAACCGGTGGTCTATCCTGCCTTCGGGGAATAATTTTGCCCGCCGGCAGCATACAATTGACAGTAACTATGACAGTAATTTCGGTGCTAATTTTCAAAACCTGATTGCCCAAGCGGCAGAAAAATACAACCTTAACCCGGACTTATTAAAAGCAGTGGTCAAAACGGAATCCAACTTCAACCCGCAAGCGCGCTCCAGAGCTGGTGCCATGGGCTTGATGCAGTTGATGCCGGGCACTGCGAGTGAATTAGGGGTAACGAACCCTTATGATCCGGTGCAAAACATTGATGGGGGAGCAAAATACCTGCGCCGGATGCTTGATCAATTTAAAGGGGATGTGCGCCTTGCCCTAGCCGCCTATAATGCCGGTCCCGGTAATGTACGCAAATACGATGGCATCCCGCCTTTTAAAGAAACACAAAATTATGTAAAAAAAGTTTTAAACCATACTAAATTTGACTACCTTGCATAAAGAGCCGCTGATTAGCGGCTCTTTTGTGCTGATAAGCCGGCGTTCTGAGCAATGCAGGCCTTTTTTTATAATTATTTTTTATGACAGTTCTGGCATATACCGTCATATCGGATCAGCATAGTAGATTTATCATCATAAATAGTATCATTATTTTTGTCATACCTGGAATTATCAAACATAGTTTCAGTTTTGGTTGTACCATGGGGATAATGACAAGTCAGACAAAAAATGGTTTTATCATTTAACAGCGGCATTGGCTTTGTCGGCGCAGCTATGCCGCCCTGCCAGGTAAAAACATCGGTTAGTCTAGTCGTATGTGTATAAACAAAATCACCCGTATAAGGATCAGGGTCACCCAAAACACCCCATTCCGGTACTGAACCCACTGTAAAATGCGCACTATTGGGGTCTGCATAGAAGCGATTATGGCAAGTATTGCAAACGGCGGCATTAAAATCCTGATAATAAGCCGACTCCTGTACAGTTCCCGTGGGGTTAGTTACCCAGGCCGCTATAGGCGAACCACCAAAGTCCTCTAATAATCGGTAGCTGTTCGAACTGCTATGAGGCTTATGACATAAATTTAAACAGGTAAAAGGTTCTGTTTCAATATAATTTATAAAATACCCCGGCTGAGGACCGGTTCCCCCAAGATGAGAAGATGTTGTTGGACGGAAATCCCAAGCCGCTACTCCACCGGCAAAAGGTCCCCCTAGCGACTTGGCATAACCCCCATCTTTTAGGCGTACTGTGCCGTCCCAGACACTGTACCTGCTACCGGTTGCTCCGGGCCCATGACATAATTTGCATAATTCCACGTTGTTCACGGCTTTTAGCAGTTTAGGCCCTTCGGCAGCGTGTGTTATATGGCACGCCGCACATAAATCCGTATTTGTACTAAACTCCGAATGGGCATTTCGTAATGGCGGGTAAACAGGAATAGTAACGAAGTTATTGCCAGTGTTACGCTGGGCGGGATTATACGCCTGCGTCCTAATCTCGTAGTAAATATTCGCATAATAAGGAACATATACGTCAGAATTAACACTAGCCTGCTGCCCGACAGCCGGCGGGGTGAACAGTATTTCTGTCCATGTCCGGCCATCCCACGTGCGAAAAAGAGTGTCTCCGGCCGCGTACTTCCATGTAAGGGTAATCTGCGACCGCTTATTAATATCATCATTAGAATATATCGTGCCAGCTTCCCGCCTCGGATCCGCAGCTAAAACAGGAAGTGTGAAAATATATACAAAGATATACAAAAATGCAACAAATGCAAATGGCTTTTTCATGCAAACCCCTCCACTTAAAGAAACCCATTGGGTAAATTTAGTATTCGCGATAGAAAACAACTTTTCCTTTTAATATTATCGACAAAAAATTAAAAAATCTTAAACCCCGAATTAAAAGGATTACACTGTTCCAACATCGAAAAGTACTTAACGGTGATAAAAAATGTTTAAATATATTGAAAAAGTGAAAATAAAGCATATCGTAATTATTTCTTTAATTCTTATTTTGATTATAACCGGTGTTTTTGCCATTTTATTTTCTTCAGAAGATGAAACAGTGGTGTTTAATCCGGCTGGCATATTTTTTAATGAACCCTCATTTTTATTTAGTATATACGGTGAGGGCGAAGAGGTTCTACGGGCTCCTGTTGCTGTTGATGCAGCTTCAGATGGCAGTATTTTTATCGCAGATGCAGCTGCCAAAGATATCAAGGTTTTTGATGAAAATGGCCAATTTAAATATAAATTCAATAAACTGGGCGACCGGGAGCAGCTCCTGGCACCTGTAGGTCTGTCTGTAGATGAAGAAACGGTTTATGTGACGGACGTTTCTAAGAACCAGATTTTTAAGTTTGACCTAAAAGGAAATTTTATTGGAACTTTAATTTCTCCCGAAACCAAAACTAAGTTAACAGCTTTTAGCCCTGTGGGCATCGAGGTTTCAAACAAGAACATCTACTTTACGGATATCTTATTTCACCAAATTATTGTTACTGATCTATCCGGAAAACTAATTAAAACTATTGGTGGACCAGGCGAACAGGAAGGGCGGCTTGCTTACCCAAATGACATTGCCATTGCTCCCGATCAGAAACTTTATGTAAGTGATTCAAATAATTTCAGGGTACAGGAGTCAAAGAACGGGCAACAGCTGCAATTATTCAAGAATGGAAATGCCTCTCCGGCAATATCTTCACTGGTCAGAGGAATTGCAGTGGATAAAGACGGTTATGTCTGGGTGGTTGATGCAATGAACCATCAAGTCATAATTCTTGATAAAGATGGTGACCCTGTTTACGTAATTGGTGAAATGAGTTCGTTCGAGGAACAGTTATCATATCCTAACGGCATTGATATTAGTAGTGACAGGATATATATTACAGATAAAGGTAACCGCCGGGTTCAGGTTTATAAACAATAGTTTCCGCTCACCGTCTCACCACACTTGAGTCGTCCGCAATCCGCTTAACTATGGGCCCTCCAGAGCAGGTCGTTTCGTGAAAGTACAAAAGAACTTCGTTTGCACAC
>CAZWUW010000059.1:0-18813 GCA_964636895.1 uncultured Eubacteriales bacterium | reverse complement strand
CCCGGACTCCCCGGTCTGCCAGTGTTTTAACTTCTGCCGCCACCGATTCTATCGTACGGCTGCGGTAACCGCCCCGAAGTTCCGGGATAGCACAATACGAACAGCGGTTATCACATCCTTCGGCGATTTTTACATAGGTAGTATAAAAAGGAGTGGACTGGATACGCGGCAGGCTGTGGTCATATAAAAAATCCGGCTGCGCGACTGATGCCGGAATTTCTCCGGCCAACGCAGCTTTAACCACCTCAGTGATACGGGTCAGCTGACCTGTACCCATAATGCCGTCAATTTCCGGAATTTCTGCCAATAAATCGTTTTTATATTTCTGGGCCAGGCAACCAGTTACTATCAGCGCCCGGCACTTACCGTTTTTTTTATATGCGGCTAACTGCAAAATCGTATCAACAGATTCTTCCTTGGCAGCACTAATAAAACCGCATGTATTTACCACCAATACCTCAGCTTCCTCTTCCCGGCCGGTTAAATCATAACCTGCCCCGGCCAAGAGACCAAGCATAACTTCGGTATCCACCAGATTTTTGGCGCAGCCCAAGCTTACAACAGCTAATTTCACAAATAACCTCCATAGTATCAATTTATAACATTAGTATAGAGTATTGGCCTTAACGTGTCAAAGCCAAAAAGTCTATGTTTTTTTACTTCCTGCCCGGCCTCAGCAAACACTTGGGACCATAACCAATGAGATCCTCCCGCTCTGCTTTTTTCAGCGCTTTGCGCACTAAAGCGTGGTTGGCCGGGTTCCGGTACTGTAAAAGCGCCCGCTGCATGGCGCGCTCCTCCATGCTTTGGGGAACATAGACCTGCTGACCCGTAAAGGGGTCTAGTCCGGTATAGTACATGCAAGTAGCCAGGCTACCCGGGGTAGGAATAAAATCCTGCACCTGTTCGGGGTTAAAACCCATATCCCGGACGTACTCGGCCAACTCGACAGCTTCCTTCATCCCACATCCCGGATGCCCGGTAATAAAATAAGGCACCAGGTATTGTTTTTTGCCCAACTGCCGGTTGATATCGGCGTAAAGCTTACGAAAACGGTCAAATGCCGCCCGGGGCGGTTTACGCATTAAGGCCGTCACTTTTGCCGCCACATGTTCCGGGGCTACCTTCAACTGGCCGCTGATGTGATGTGTACATATTTCCTTTAAAACCTGCGGGTTCTTTTCCGCCAGCAGGTAATCATACCTTAGCCCAGACCTCAGAAATACTTTTTTTACACCCGGAATTTTTCGCACGCGACGTAAAACATCTATTGTTTCACTATGATCAATATCCAGTTGGCGGCATGGTTCCGGGTACAGGCAGTGCTTACCCCGGCACTGGCCCTGCACCTTTTGTTTCCTACAGGCAGCCTGCCGAAAATTAGCTGTCGGTCCGCCGATATCATGGATATAGCCTTTAAAACCCGGCATCCTGGTCAGTTGTTCTGCTTCTGCTACAACAGACTCCGGGGTTCTGCCCTGAACAATGGTCCCCTGATGAAAATGCAGGGCACAAAAAGCACAGCCGCCGAAACAACCCCGCTGCCCGGTGATGCTGAATTCCACTTCTTTGACTGCAGGCACCCCACCGTATTTCGCATAAGCCGGATGATAGGTCCTTTGATAAGGCAGGGCATATATCCGGTCCAGTTCTGCTGCCGCCAGCGGCCGGGCCGGCGGGTTCTGGACAACATAAAAAGTATCATGGGATTGAACCAGCTTTTTGCCGGTAAAGGGGTTCTGCTCTTCATGCTGTATTCTAAAAGCCGCAGCATACTTCCGCCGGTCTTTGGCCACTTCTTCAAATGCCGGCAACATAATATGGCCCGCTAATCCTGAAATATCCCCGGTCAGATATGTTGTACCCGGGATATCGCGCGGCAACCCTTTTTTGCCGGCCAGACTGCGCGCCAGCGCTTCTACCTGGCGTTCACCCATACCATAGACTAACATATCAGCCTGCGCATCTGCCAGGATACTGCGCCGGACTGTGTTATCCCAGTAATCATAGTGGGCAAACCTGCGTAAACTGGCCTCAATCCCACCGATTATCACCGGTATTCCCGGCATTGTCTCTCTGATTTTATTACTGTATACAATTGATGCCCGGTCAGGCCGCCGGCCGGTTTTGCCACCCGGCGCATAATCATCCTGTCGGCGCCTTTTTTTGTTAGCAGTGTAATGATTAACCATAGAGTCAAGGTTCCCTGCCGAAACCAAACAGGCATATCTTGGTTGACCCAGTTTTAGAAATGCCCCGTTTTGCCGCCAATCCGGCTGAGCCAAAACACCAACCCGGTATCCCATGCTTTCCAGTAGCCGCCCGATAACAGCCACTCCGAAACTCGGATGATCAATATATGCATCACCGGTAATCAGTAAAAAATCCACATAATACCAACCCCGGTCAGTCATTTCAGCTTTTGTCATTGGTAAAAAGCCTTTATTTGTCATAACATCACCTGTCATTGCATATTCCTGAAAAGTTACTGCCACTGCGTCAAAGGTATATTTTACTAATAAATGGACAATAGCTTGAATAAATATTCAAGCTGTTGTCCATTCACTTAAAGATAAATCTTAGATAACATCTAGCGGTAGTTGGTAAATTGCAGCGGTATATCCAGGTCCTGTTCTTTCAACAGCTGCATAACAGCCTGTAAATCGTCCCTGTTTTTGCCGGATATGCGCACCTGATCACCCTGAATCTGCGCCTGGACTTTAATTTTGGAATTCTTTACAACCTTGGTAATTTCCTTCGCCAGCTCTTTGTCTATCCCCTGTTGAACAGTCACCAACTGCCGGACGGTATCGCCGGCGGCAGGTTCTATCTTAGCATATTTCAACGCCTTTAGGTCGATATTGCGTTTAATCATCTTGCTTTCTAAAATATCAACTACGTTACTAAGCTTAAAATCATCATCAGAAATAAGCGTGATAATATCTCCTTCGTGCTTGATATCACTTTTACTCCCTTTAAAATCAAACCGATTTTCAATTTCCCGAAGGGCCTGTTGCACGGCATTAACAATTTCCTGCTTGTCCACCATGGAAACAATATCAAAAGAATTCTCCTTAGACACTTATCACATCACCCCTGACCGATTTTTTTCTTACAATTATAACTTACTTCGGCAGTTTTGGCAAATCCAACCTATATACCATAACAAGACACTAAAAAGGCCACACTACTTGTGGCCTTTTTGAACATTAACCTTTCGGATTGCGGGGCATCATCCCATGTTCCATCATTTTACACATCATTCTGTGCATATCCTCCATTAATTCATGCATCTTTTTCATATCATGATGCATTTCATCCATCTTTTTCATATTACGGTGCAAGTCTTTACACATATTATACATTTCACACATTAACCGGTGAATATCATGCAGCAAATCATGCCCGCATTCATGCATGCCTTGCTTACAGTCCATTCCATTCATGCCTTCCATGCCCGCCATGCCTTCCATGCCTTCCATGCCTGCCATGCCTTCCATGCCCGCCATGCCTTCCATGCCATACATCCCATACATTCCGTACATCCCGGGATCTATCGGCATGCATCCGGGATACTCATATCCGTAAGGCATTTTATGTTTACGCCTGCCCATTAGTTTCCCTCCTCTTTTTCTTGATGATTGGTGAAGATTTATTATATCCTATGTTAACTTAAGCGATTTTGTCATAATTTCTAAAAGGAATTTTAGACAAAAAAAGCTCTCCTGTTAAGGAGAAGCTTGTGCCGGCATCTGTATGCGGGTAAACTCCCGTTTGGCAATTTGGCCCATAGAGCCCAGAAAACCTAGATTCTGGCCGTTAAAAATAACCTCAACAGTTCCGGCATTACCCAGTTTTATATATATCTTATCATTGGCGGAAAAATTCTGAGTTTGACCGGGCGCCATTGTCCCGCTAAACTTAGTAACCCCGTCGGCATCAACCCTGACCCAACTGGCCTGGTCTTTGGTGGCTAAAACCAAGGTCAACGCCTGTTCCGGCGTAGGCGCCGGTGCCGGATTCTCATATACCGTATCCGGAACAGCAGCCTGTCTATTACTGCCCCCGGCCGGCGGCCGCGGCTTTTGGGGCTTCTGCAATGATTCGCCTTGATTAATGATATTTGATTTGTCGGTTTCCGGAGGGTTAATTGCCGTACCCCGGTAATCATTCCAAAAATTATTAAAAACTAATAGGGTAACAACGGCTGCCACAGCCAAAAACACCGTTAATAGTGACGGCTTCCATTTGAGCTTTTTTCTGCGCCGAACCGTTGGGGCTTTATATTCCTGAAACTTAACTTTAGCCCGCTCCGGTTTTTCTTCTCTAATATTTAATAATCTAAATTCGGCCATCACTTCGTCAGAGTTAAAGCCCAGATATGCGGCGTAAGTCCTTAAAAAACCTTTGGCATAAACTATGCCCGGAATGATATTGTATTCTTCATCTTCCAATGCTTCCAGATAACGCTTTCTGATTTTAGTATCTTCTTCTGCCTCCAATAAGGAAACTCCTTTGGCCTCTCTTGCAGCTTTCAGTCTTTCTCCGAGGCTACCCAAATGTTTCACCTCCCGATAATAATCATATTAATTTGGTAATATATTCTTTAATTTCTTTAGCAGCCCGCAGTGGGTTGCCAGCATCTACGGACAGATTATATGCAGCATCCGGTCCGGACGGATAATGATATAAAGGGTCATAATACTGCTGTAACAAAAACCCGGCCACTTCGGCATAACAGTCTTCATGCAGCATCGCTGTCAACTCCCCAACTTTTGCTTTACCAACCCTTTTTTCCAGAGCAGATATAGCTTTACTTAAGGCTTCCCGGTTACAATCCGCCCCTGCCGTATATACCTCCACCAGCCTTTGCACCCTGCAATCCATAGAACAGTATAACAGGATATGCAATCCGTCCCGCATCCCGTCAATCAGTGACCGGGGCAGAATAATCCGTCCAATGCGTCTGCTTTCACATTCCACCACCGCATAGCCGGTTTGCTCGACTCTCCGTAATTCAGCCGCCAATCGTCCTTCAAACATCTTCTGAGAGGGTTGCGGGGGCATACCGATATTACCGAAAACGGAACCACGGTTATGAGCAAGTCCTTCCAGGTCAATAGCAGAAATCCCCATCCGCTGAAGATTTTGTAATACCTCCGTTTTACCAACACCGGTCAACCCATGCAACACGATAATCTTATGCGGCAGCATGCGGTTTAAATAATTGTTGACAAACCGCCGATAGGCTTTATAACCTCCAATTAAGCGGGTCACCGGAATACCCATGGTTTCAAGCACGGATGAGAATGATTTACTTCTTAGTCCACCGCGCCAGCAAAAAACTACCACCGGCTGTCGCCGGGCAATCTCACGGACTTCCTTGACCATTGCCGGCAAACGGGGGCTTACCAGTTTCAAGCCCATTTCCTTGGCAATTTCTGCCCCTTCTTCTTTATATACTTTGCCAACCTGTGCCCGTGCCTCATCCTGCAGCAAAGGGATGTTTACAGCACCGGGAATGGTGGCTTCGGCAAATTCGCCTTCAGACCTGACATCAATAAAACTGGCATTTGTATCAATTGCTTCATCTATAGATATTTCTTTTACCATTGACTTCTACCTTTCCGTCTACAAATACTAATTCTTCGACATCTTTTGCGATATTCCTTCTCATACCTATGATTTCCATGTATAGCTTTCCCGATTCGTCCCTAAATCTTACAACCTGTGTATGGCCCAGCATATCATGCCGCAAAAATTATAATCAGGTGTATAATTCCCCCATCAATTTTTCATGCTATTTATGGATACGATTTTTAGGAGGTGGTTATATGGCCAGGGTTTTTGTCCTAGGCTCGGGTTTCTCCGCGCCAAGCGGTGCTCCTTTAACCAAGAGTGTTCTACCACAGATTTTTTATGAAAAAAATAATTGTCCTCAAATCCAAAATTTAAAGAATTGGCTGGAAAATACGTTCTTTCCCAAAAAACCGAACTGGATAAAAACAGCCAGTTTTGAAGAAATCTTAAGCAGACTGGACCTTATTAGAATGTACCGCCCTTATCCGGACACTGATTATAAAGAACTGGAATGTTATGAAGAACTATTACTGGCCTGCTTTACTGGACTGTTAACTACAGAAAAAAGCAATGCCAATCCACAACTTTATCAAAACTTTTTGGATCTGCTGCAAGCCGGAGATCTAATAATTTCCTTTAATTACGATCTGGTGCTGGAAATGGCTCTGCAGGCACGTAAAATAGATCCTGATTATATGCTACCGGTAGAATATGCTCCCAAATATTGTGATTTACAGAATAAGCATCCCAAACTTCCGGTGCTCAAGCTGCATGGTTCCATCAATTTGTATTTTTGCCCATCATGTAAACGGACATATTTTTTTTCCCATTCCTTTACCTTACATCCCCTGCCCGGAGAGCCCAGACCGGTCTGCAAGGCATGCTATAATGTCAGCGGTAAATGCCGGCAATTAAGACACCTAGTGATTGCCCCGACTCTTTTTAAATCATATTCTCTGCCTTTTATGCGACAATTATGGTTTTTAGCCCTAGACAGACTGGCTAATGCCAAGGAGGTAATATTTATCGGTTATTCGCTGCCGGAAGAAGATATCCTGACCTATCAGCTTTTCGATTTTGCCTGGCAAATGGCCGCCCCAAAACCAGGCCTTACCATAGTCAACGGCCCCCAGGCCAAGCTTTTAGGCTTCCGTCAGATTTATAATGATTCTTTTTATAATACCGGTCAATACTTGGCAGCATGGGTCAATAATAAAGCCGTTATTCAAGTTGAATAACGGCTTTATTATAATACTATTTTACTGCTTCGTTCAAGTCTCTAATGAGCGTATCTGCATCAATCCCGTGTGCCGCGGCACCCTCGGAAATGTTTTCATACCGGGCCACGGCGCATCCGAAGCAGCCCATGCCGTGAATCTTAAATACCGCTACTGTCTGCGGATAGTTTTTGACCACTTCCCCGATACTCATTTCCTTGGTAATAGTCATTATGCATCCCTCCTATCTATAAATTTTTCAATTCATATTATAACTTAATTTAGCAAATATTACTGTACTTTTTTTGTTAAATAACAACATAAATTTAAAAAAAACTGATTTTATGGAGGGCCATGGCCATGGGTGAAACAAAAAATGTCTTAAAGATAGCGGCTACTTATATCGGTACTGTTATAGGTGCTGGTTTTGCCTCCGGTCAGGAAATCCTGCGGTTTTTTACTCTTTTTGGTTTGCAGGGAATTTGGGGATTAGTTTTTTGCACAGTGCTTTTTGCATTTTTAGGTGTACTTTTGCTTTTCCTTGGCCAACGCTTACAGGCTGCCTCTTATAGAGAGCTTATTATCTTCGCCTGTGGAGAAAAACTTGGCGTGCTAATGGACATTATGCTGACATTTTTTCTTTTTGGTACTTTAAGTGTAATGCTGGCCGGTGCTGGTGCAATTTTTCATGAGCATCTGGGTCTCCCCACTTTTGCTGGTACCGTATTAACACTGGCGCTGTCTTTAATCACCGTAATGTTTGGCCTCTCGGGGATAATCCGGGCTAACATGATTGTCGTACCGGTAATGATTATCCTGGGATTAACTGTCTCGCTACCGGTAATGAACCTGACAGAATTACCGGTCATCCTTGGTAACTTTTGGCCCGCAGCCCGGCCGGCAGCACCTAACTGGCTATTGTCAGCCGGAACTTACCTGGCCTTTAACCTGGCACTCTCGGTTCCGATATTAGCACCGCTGGGCAAAGAAATGACCAGCGGCCGGACTTTAATTATTGGAGGTCTGCTGGGCGGAACTATGCTCGGCATATTGGCTCTGACCATGAACTTTGCCCTCTTGGCCAAATATCCGGCATCAGTCAATTATCAAGTCCCCATGCTTATGGTAGCAAGAGAAAGCTTTCCGCTACTGCTGACGGTTTATATTTTTGTATTATGGGCGGAAATCTTCACTACAGTAATCGGTAACCTGTTCGGACTCAGTACCAGACTAACAGAATTAACCGGTTGCTCTTATCGTAAAACCGTTTTCCTAATTATGATTGGTGCCCTGTTATTCAGTCAATTTGGTTTTGCGCGGTTGGTAACTTACCTTTACCCAATATTCGGGTATATTGCCATTTTTTTTATTCTATCACTCATCCGTTCAGCATGTATTAATAATAAAGCTTAATAGTTTCTTCCGTCACTGCTGAATAATGCCAGGCTGATTGCCAGGCTGACGCAAAGCAGCACCCGGAGTTCCGGGATAAGTTCCCTGTAAACCGCCATTCGCCCCAGGCGTGCTTTGTCTGCTATAATCCACCGGCACATTCAGGTTAAGGATTTTTAATCCGTCGGGTATGGTAACCTTACTAACCACGACCTTGCCACCTGCTACCAGTCCGGCCAGATAGTTTAACTTTGCCGCTATGTCCGGCGGTATTGTCTGACCCGGAATAAAAGCAACGCCACGCTCTTTCAATCCATAAGTCACGGTACCGGCAGTAAATTTGCCGGCCACCAGATTTTTAACGGTATCAAAAACAGCGATTTCCACTTTTTTCACAGAACTACCATAGGTGTTCCAGGGAGCAATGCTATTTTGATTTTTATCTGAACCGATTACCCACTTTTTCATTTGTACAGCGGCCTGAAATACGCCCATCCCGCTTTGCCCGGCATTATGATATATAATATCGGCACCGGCCTGATATTGCTGCAAGGCCAGAGTTTTACCCCTTGCCGGATTTTTTACTGCCTCCGGGGTTACTCCGGCATAAGTTACCAGCACTTTAACCTGTTTCCCCTCAGTCATATTAATATACTGCACCCCGCGGGCAAATCCGTTCTCATGCCCGGTTTCGGCCTCCATCTGATTGCCGCCGATAAAGCCAACAAAGCCGGAATTGGTTAAACTTGCGGCAGCAGCACCGGCCATAAAGGCACTGTCTTCCGAGGCGAAAGTAAGATTCAATACATTAGCTGTTTCGGCCACTAAGCCATCAATTATGACAAACCTGATATCCGGGTATTCCGGGGCTATTTCCGCCAAATCCTTTTGTATCCCGGCACCCAGGGCAATTACCAAATCAAAATTATTTTCCGCCAGGTAACTGAGGGATTCTTTATCATTAGCCAAACTTAAAGCTTTCATATTTTTGACCGAACCTTTTGGTTCAAAAATCATCATTTCAATATCTAACTGTTCTTCGGCGTTTTTTAGAGCGGCTAGCGCAGCATCATTCAGCGACATATCCCCTTTACCGGGTGGAGCCAGCACCATCCCGACCCTGGTGCGCTTAATATCCGTACCGGTTTGATCAAACGCAGGCGGCTTTTCACGTTCCCCGGTGCAGCCGGTTAAAACTAAAACTGCAACCACTATTATCATGGTAATATTAAAAATCTTGGCAAACATTAATGATTGTCCTCCATATCGACCTAATTAATTAATTTTCCTGCTTTGACTGCTCATACATACGCTGAAACTGGTCAAGTGTCATTAAAATAGCCCGAGGTTTACTGCCTTCATAGCCGCCGACAATCCCCCGCTCCTCCATCATGTCAATAAGCCTGGCCGCCCTGGCATAACCAATACGCAGCCGGCGCTGCAGCATGGAAATAGATGCCTGCCCGCTTTCAATTAATATCCGCACGGCATCTGTAAATAATTCATCGTCCTCAGGTGGTTGCACAGCCGACTGTTGTTCAACCTGGATAACACCTTCCGCAAACTCAGGCTGCCCCTGTTTTTTTAAAAAATCAACCAGGGCTTCCACTTCCTTGTCCGACAGAAAAGCACCCTGAACCCGTATTGGTTTTGGCGCGCCCACCGGAAAAAACAGCATGTCGCCTTTCCCCAGCAATTTCTCTGCCCCGGCCATATCCAAAATTGTCCGTGAATCAGTAGCAGATGAAACCGCAAATGCTATCCGGGACGGAATATTGGCCTTAATTAGCCCGGTTATAACATCAACGGAAGGCCGCTGGGTAGCTACCAGCAGATGAATCCCGGCTGCCCGGGCCATCTGGGCCAGCCGGCAGATAGCGTCTTCGACGTCAGCCGGGGCAACCATCATTAAATCTGCCAACTCGTCAATTATGACGACAATAGCCGGTAATAAACCTTTTTCTGTTTCAATATTTTTATTTGCTACTGCTTTATTATAACGGATAATATCTTTGGCACCGGTACGGGCAAATAATTCATAGCGGTTTTCCATTTCTTTGACCACCCACCTTAGTGCCGAGGCCGCTTTCTTAGGGTCGGTCACCACCGGTGAAATCAGATGGGGTATGCCATTATAAGTATTAAGTTCCACCATCTTGGGGTCGACCATGATCATCTTGACTTCATCCGGTTTGGCTTTATAAAGGATGCTGGTGATAATAGTATTCATACAGACACTTTTGCCGGAACCGGTTGCCCCGGCAATAAGCATATGCGGCATTTGAGCAAGGTCGGCAATGATAGGGTTGCCGGCAATATCTTTACCCAGGGCAATAGTAAGCTTGGAAAGAGGCTTAGCAAAATCCTCCGATTCCAATAATTCTCTCACATGTACCATGGCGATTTCTTTATTTGGCACCTCGATACCTACCGCTGCTTTACCAGGAATCGGGGCTTCAATGCGTACCCCCGGTGCCGCCAGGCTCAAAGCAATATCATCGGACAGACTGACAATGCGGGCTACTTTGACACCGGGTGCCGGCTGCAATTCATATCTGGTAATTGCCGGTCCCCTGGACACCTCGGTTACTCTGGCTTTAACACCAAAACTAGCCAGCGTATCCTCCAGAATCCTGACATTTTCGGTGATATCTTTGTTCATCCGGGAATTCTTTAGCTTTACATGTTTCGAAAGCAGGTTCAGGGAGGGCAAGTTAAAACCACTGTTATTATTATCAGGCATAACTTCACTTTTTGACGGTTCAATTTTGGTCCTGTTCTTGGTTGTATCGTTTTTTCGCTCCCGGGCTTCTTCAAAAGCAATGACTTTTTCAATAGGTTCCGGGTAAATATTGATTTTGGGAAGTTCTTGCTCTTTTTCGGTAATTTCTTCATCAATTTCCTTTGTCCGATGAAAATCAAAAATGTTACTGTCAATAAGCAAAGGAGTTTTTTTACTGGGTTCAGGTTCCTCAGCCGGTATGGTATCATCATCTTCTTCGGTAAAAATAAAGTCGGCTACCTGTTCTCTGGTCTTGCCCCAAACCCGGCCCATGCCTTTGGAAAAAAACCCCATAATAGTCAGGAAGGAAATGTTCGTAATCAACACCAGATTGATAATCAGCAGTGCTGTCCAGACTATATATGTGCCTATCCGACCAAAAGCACCCAGCAGCAGAAAAGTAAGAGTCCCGCCAATAATACCACCGCCTTTGCCGGCCAGACCAGCCTCAAACAAATCCTTATCCGGTAACTGTAAATGCAGAAAAGTCAGAATCAGCACAAAGAAAGCAAAGCCAATAGCTAAGTGAGAACCTGATTTGGTCCGTTTCCGCTCCATAATCAGTTTTACACCAAAAAAAGCTAGTACCAGCGGAAACAAATACCTTCCTTCACCCGCTAATCCCTTGAGAAATATTTCTACATATTCACCCACCAGGCCGGTGGTGTCGGTCATCAGACTGACAAAACAAAGTATGGCAAAGGCTAGCATGGCGATACCGATGATTTCATATTTTTGTTCTTCTTTTCCTTGATTAATTGTTTTAGCCAATTGTTTTCACCATCCTCAACAAAATATATGTTCGACACAGGATGTGAAATTCCTTGTGGAATAATTAGAAAAAGGCTCCGCCTGCTTATACAGGAGAGCCTTTCATTTATAAAACGCTGTCAACTATTTGTAATACGGTCAGGTAGTATTCGGCTTCTCTGGCCATATGGTCAAGGAGCAAAGCCGGTGTATTTATTTGACCGGTAGGAACATCACATTCAACCACGTCATGGTGGAGGCCCCGCAGGAAATTACGCCATTCCAGCACTACCGGATAGACTTTGGCATTGAAACGCTCAATAGCATGCGGTCTGCGCGGCAGCTGTTTTGCCGCCCGCAGTAAGCGCTCCAGTTTTTCCTCAAATACGGCCGTTGCTCTAAAGAGCCTCTCCTGTACTTTAGGCCGGTAAGCGACCAGCAGCAGCACTTCACCATGCTCCATGTGAATCCGCAGGTGAAAAAGGTTTTCTTCTATGGCAATTTCTGAAATATTGGGTCCCATATACGGGATCAGCCGTCTGGGAACAAGGCTGGTAGGTATTTCTCCATCCGGAATACCAAGAATTCCTTTTGGCGGAACAGCCATATTTCTCAAGCGGTATAGCATAGTCAGGAAGAAATCAGCTTCCCGCCGGACGTGATCAATTAATGGTGCCGGAAGTTCGGTGACCACCCGACATTCAACCACCATTTTGTACAACCGCACTTTAAAATTACGCAAAGCGGTTACAGCTTCAAGACTTTTGTCAATCAAAAGATTAACCATTTCCAGTTCTGTCGGGTTAGTCCGCATAGCCTCCATATGTAGCTCATGCATAAGTGCGGCTGTAGTGTCGGCCATTTTGATTAACGGTTCCTGGGTTTGCGTTGGGTCCAAGCCTCCACGGACAAATTTTGCATGCTCTTCCATAATCCGCAACCAAAAACGCATCTCATCAACAGCAGCAACGGAAGCCGGTGGTGTTAGCATCGGCATTGACATATCAGGCATGTTTTTCTTCTCCTCCTTTCAATTATAAATGGTTCTTAAATATGTTATGATGCAAACCCAAAATCGGTGCAAAAACAAAAAAAGGCCATAAAGGGCCTCATTGGTTTAGATATGATTTTAGGCGCTCATTTTATCGAAACAACTATACCACCCGTCATTTTTACCAGTTCCTCAGGTTTAAGGGCAAAAACTGCGTTCGAATTGCCGGCAGCCGCCCATATTTCCTCAAGCTGCAGCAAATCATTATCAATAAATGTCTCTATGGTACTAATATGACCGATCGGCGGAATACCCCCGATGGCAAAACCAGTATGGCTCCGCACAAAATCCGCATCCGGCTTCTTAACCGGTTCGTTTATATACTCGGCCAGCTTTTTTTCATTAACCCGGTTAATACCGCTAGCTATAACTAATATAGGTTTCCCGGAATGTTTACCTTTGAAAATAAGCGATTTAGCAATTTGGGCAACAGTGCAACCAATAGCATTAGCGGCATCCTCAGATGTACGCGTTGTTTGGGTATGCTCAACCACTTGATTAGAGCAGCCAAGTTCAAGTAAAAAATTTTGTACCTTTTGAGCGCTAGGGGTTAATGAATTGTTCATGCAAATCATCCTCCTTGGAAATTAATAAATATTTTATCTTCTATAATTTACCGGTAAATTGCAGCACAATCACCAATGCTCCCAAAACCCAAACATAATAAGAAAACCCGCGCATACTCCCTCTTTGCAGCAACCGGATCATAAATTTAATGGCATAATATCCTGAAACCGCAGCAACAACAGGACCGATGACAAAAGGCAGCCCGGCACCGTCAGGCAATCCTATTCTGACTACATCATTTAAATCCAGTAAAGCAGCGCCGGCAATAGCCGGAATAGATACGAGAAAAGAGAAGCGGGCTGCCGTTTCCCGGTCAATACCCCGAAAAAGAGCACCGGCAATCGTCAGACCTGACCTAGAAATAGCCGGCAAGATAGCAATTCCCTGCATTATCCCGATAAAGGCGGCATCAAAACCGGTCATTTCTGCTACGCCTTTATCCCGTACCCGCACGCGATCGGCAAACCAAAGGATAAAACCGGTAGCAATAAACTCTATACCCAATGAATCACCGGAAGCATACAACTGGTCAAAGAAATCTTTAAACAAAAACCCCATAGCACCGGTAGGGATTGTGGCAATAATAATCAGCCAGGTAATTCTCTGCCACGGTTTTTTCATTATAGAAACAATGTCTTTCCAATACACAGCAAACACCGCTGCTAAAGTTCCTATATGTACCAATACATCAAAGGTTAGCACACCCTCCTCAAGGCCAAAATAGCGTTGGAACAAAACCAGGTGACCGGAACTGCTAATAGGCAAAAACTCAGTCAGTCCCTGTACCAGCCCCAATACTATAGATTCAAAAATAGTCATTTTTCTAACTCTCCCCACATTGAATTATTATCTCCGAGCAGTCCCTAAGCAACCAGAAAATGCACCACCAACCCAACCAGCCCCAAGCCCAGTATAATAAAAGCGTTATCAATTTTATTCCACAGCATCAACAAAAACGCGGTAAGTAAAAGGACCACTCCCGTAAAATCGGAAATCACTGTCTTGCCTAAGTTAAAGGCAACATAAATCAAAAGCCCCGCAATGGCAGCCTGAATGCCTTTTAAAAAAGCCCTGGCAAAAGCAAATCTTTTTATCACAGGCAAATACCGACTCAAAATAAGTACCAAAATAGTTGAAGGCATGAATATCCCCGTTATAGCCGCTGCAGCTCCTGCCAGACCCGCCACCTTATAGCCAATAAAAGCAGCAGTTATGACAATCGGCCCCGGGGTGGCCTGGCCCATCGCCAGACCGTCAACAAACTCACGGCGGGTAACCAGTTGGTGAACATCCACCATCTCTTTTTGAATCACCGGAATCATCACATAACCACCACCGAAAATTACTGCACCGATTTTAAAAAAGAGCACAAATAACTGCGCCAGTATTTCCGGCGAAAATACAAAAAACCCGAATAACGGCAGCATAGCCATTAGTTTTCCTGAATTATCACCATTGTTTTTTGGTCCGGTTTTGTTTTCCGGCTGACCCGTAACTGTTCCCAACTGACCCGCAGCTTGGCCTCCTTCAGATAGCGGCAAGTTTTTATATTCGGACCGGTAGACCAGCACCCCTATAAACCCAATCAAAAATATACCTATAGCAAAATTGCCTTTTAAAAAAACAATGACCAAAATCCCGGTCAGAAGCATCACAAAATCCCTGACACTCTTAATACTTTGCCGGCCTAAGCGAATAGCTACAACCACAATCAAAGCAATGACTGCCGGGTTAACAGCGGCCAGAAATACTTCGATTTGCGGTAAGTACCTGAACCGCAGGTAGAGCTCGGATAATATCACCATCAGCACAAAGGAAGGCACAACTACAGCTATCAGGGAAAGTATTCCCCCGGCAGTACCTTTGAGTTTTTGCCCTACATAAGTAACTACATTGATTCCGGTTGCCCCAGGCAGCATCTGGGCTAACGTAACTCCTTCCATAAACTCTTCCCGGCTAAGCCATTTTTTCTTTTCCACCACATTATCCTGCACATGGGAAACCAGGGCCATATAACCACCAAAACTGGTTGCGCCAATTTTCAGAAACATTAAGAGTAATTTACTGAAACTCATATCGGGTCTCCTTCATGTTCAGCAAATATCAAACCACATAAGCTCCTCATTTCATTTTACAGCATATTCTTTTGCACATCAACAGACGATTGTTACGGGCCCGCATTAATTAAAAAAAGGTCTGACTATACCTTTGCCGGCATTATCAGACCTTCAAGCATGCATGCAGTATTAAAACTATTGGTCAAAGTACGGCCTAAACCTGATTTCTGTCCCTGGTTGGTATTGCGCCGTCAAATAATCCTGGGGGTTGGTGCTAAGCAACCTGATTACCCGTCCCTGAGCAATACCTGTCTGTTCAACCATTAATTTAGCACCGGCCACTTCGATTTCCTGATATTGCGGTCCCGCCTTATCTATGCCTTCCAGCACCAGTTCCAGCGGCATCGGCGTATACAGAATGGTCATTGTACCGGCCCCCTTGATGCATTAGCCGCCCGCCACTGGTCTATCATTTCATTTAGCTTTTTTACAGCATCGGCCAGGCCGCCGACCGCGTCTACCATGCCCACTTCCACAGCATCCTTGCCGATTAATACCGTACCAATATCCCTGGCCAGTTCTCCGGTCCTAAACATTAACTCCCGGAACTTGGCTTCGGTAACTTTGGAGTGAGCAGTAATAAACCGCACTACCCGATCCTGCATTTTGTCAAGATATTCATAGGTCTGTGGAACGCCGATAACCAAACCGGTAAGCCTGATGGGATGAATAGTCATGCTGGCTGTGTTGGCAATAAATGAAAACTGCGATGCCACCGCAATGGGCACGCCAATACTATGGCCACCGCCCAATATTAACGAAACGGTCGGCTTTGACATACTGGCAATCATTTCTGCAATTGCCAGTCCGGCTTCCACATCCCCGCCAATGGTATTCAATACTACCAGCACACCTTCAACCTCATGGCTTTCTTCCAGGGCCACCAGTTGGGGGATAATGTGTTCGTATTTGGTTGTTTTGTTTTGGGGCGGCAGCACCAGGTGGCCTTCTATTTGTCCCACAATGGTCAAACAGTGAATGTTTGTTTTCGTCTGAGGTATTGTCATCTGACCCAATTCCTTAATAGTGTTGACATCCGCTTTTTTGTTTATCCCGGTCTTGGATTTTTTTGTCCGTGTCGGCGTTCCAGGTATTGCCGGCGGCTCGATTACCTCTGGGCTACCCGGCGTTTCCGTATCTTCAGGCATTTCATCACGCTCCCATTTTCTGTTCCCCTTTATTATGTTTAGGAAAACAAAAAAAATACGCGGCGTAAGCGCCGCATATTTTTAAAATTCCATGATGATTGGCAAAATCATCGGTCTTCTCCTGGTTTTCTCATATAAATATTTACTTATGGCTTCACGTACGTTGGACTTGATGGCCGCCCATTCCGTGATGCCCTTTTCCTGACACTTGGCTAACGCCTGTCTGACTTTATCCTTGGCATCATCCATCAATTCTTCAGACTCCCGTACATACACAAATCCACGGGATACAATGTCCGGTCCGGCTACCACAGTACCGGATTCCTTATTAATGGTTACCACCACAATCAAGATGCCATCCTGGGACAATTGTTTTCGGTCACGCAGGACAATGTTGCCCACATCACCGACACCCAGCCCGTCTACCAGCACTTTGCCGGCGGTTACCCGACCATTGATACGACCCGAATTTCTGGAAAACTCCAGGACCTGGCCGTTTTCGGCCACAAAAACGTTTTTCCGGGGCATACCCATGCTCTCAATAGCGAGTTTAGCATGTTTAATCAGGTGTCGGTATTCGCCGTGTACCGGGACAAAGAATCTGGGCCGGGTCAGGTTAATCATCATCTTAAGCTCTTCCTGACTCGGGTGTCCGGAAACGTGGACGCCGGAAAACTTTTCATAAATTACTTCCGCGCCCTGCTTAAACAGGTGGTCAATGGTCCGGGCGACTAATTTCTCGTTACCCGGAATAGGTGTTGCGGATATGATTACGGTATCCCCTGGTATAATATCCACTTGCCGGTGGTCACTCATGGCCATGCGGGTCAGTGCAGACATCGGCTCGCCCTGTGAACCGGTCGTCAGAATACAAACCTGTTCAGCAGGCAGCCGATTAACTTCGTCCAGTTCC
This sequence comes from uncultured Eubacteriales bacterium, assembly GCA_964636895.1. Lineage (GTDB taxonomy): Bacteria > Bacillota > Thermincolia > Thermincolales > CAZWUW01 > CAZWUW01. The sequence continues at coordinate 1,296 of CAZWUW010000059.1, read as the reverse complement.
ACCAACATGTCCTCAGGGAAAGTGATATACCCTAGCTCCGTGGCAATGCTGACAACATTAACCATACTCCGGCCCACAATAGCCACCTTGCGGCCATATTTGTAGGCAGTGGTAATAGCCTGTTGCAGACGGTGCACATTGGAGGCAAAGGTAGCAATAATAATCCTGCCGCGGGCGGCCTGGAATGTTTCATCAAAAGTCTGGCCAACGGCGCGTTCAGACATAGTATGTCCAGGTCGTTCTACATTGGTACTGTCTGACATGAGAACCAGTACCCCTTTACGACCCAGCTCCGCAAAACGGTGAAAATCCGCAACATCACCGTCCACCGGTGTTTGATCAAGCTTAAAATCACCGGTATGCAATACCACGCCCAGGGGCGTGTGAACAGCTATTGCCACGGCATCTGGAATACTGTGGCTGACCCGGATAAATTCCACCTTGAAAGGGCCGATATCCACCATATCCCGTGGCTTGACAGTATGTAACGTTACCCCGCCAAGGACATTATTCTCTTTTAACTTTCCCTGTAACAAACCCAAAGTGAGTTTGGTACCATATACAGGCACATTAATTTGCCGTAGTACATACGGCAGGGCCCCGATATGGTCTTCATGACCGTGGGTTAATACAATCGCCCGCACAAGATCCCGATTTTCTAACAGATAAGTAATATCCGGGATGACAACGTCAATACCCAACATTTCCTCTTCCGGAAACATTAGACCCGAGTCAATAACCAGAATATTTTCCCCGTACTTTACCGCCATCATGTTCTTACCAATTTCTCCCAATCCCCCCAAGGGGATAAGCGCGAGTTTTGGTTCTTTTGCCATTACTACACCTCCTGATGCTAAAAAACATACTTTGTTTATGCAGTATAATTGTTTTGAGAAAACCGGAGAAGTAGCAGGGATATTCTGTTGTCCCGTTCGGCCCAGGTCAATGGGAAATACCGTTCCATAAACACCTGCTATTATTATACTGTATTTCTATATCCACCACAAGGAAAATTTCCGCCGGTTCTGAAATGGGATAATTTACTAACAGTATACCCTGTTCTTTTCAGTAAAATACAATGGGTAACAATTGAAAAAAATATCCTCAAAACACACAAAGGACACAGAGAATTACTATCTTCTTTCTCTGCATCCGCCGTGGTCAGATTGTATATTTGGGTTGTTGCGCAGTGCCCCTTTTTATTTCAATACCCCGACCGCCTTCAGGGCACCGGTAATAACCTCGATTTCCTTTGGCCCGGCCGTTACCAGCGGGGAACGTAAGCCGCCGACATTA
>CAZWUW010000058.1:0-19016 GCA_964636895.1 uncultured Eubacteriales bacterium | reverse complement strand
CCGCTGAGCAATCCCTCAGCCAGCCAGTCGCCGATGACCTGGACCTGGTAGATGAAATTATTAGCCAGGCAGTCAGGTTAAATATAACAGCGGTGGAAATCGATGCCGAACTGGCAACGGAACACGGCGTTAAATCAACGCTTGATCATGGGGTGCTGGTGCCGGTGTATTTTTTGAGCCGGGCAGGTGCTTTGCACCAGCCGATGGTATCGGTTTCAATGGGGTTACTGCCTTTTGAGGAACTGTATTCCTTTGGTGTGGCTTTGCGGCGGGCAGCGGAAGTTCAGGACAAAAAAATTGCCGTGATTGCCAGTGGCGACTTGTCTCACCGGCTTACGACGGATGCGCCGGCCGGCTACGCACCGGAGGGCAGGGTATTTGACGAGTGGCTGTTAGGACGTATTAAGGCGTTAGATGTAAGGTCCATAGTACAGGCGGATCAGGAGATGGCGGAGCGGGCCGGGGAATGCGGTTTGCGTACCATCATTATGATGCTGGGAGCGCTGGACGGGCTGGCAGTAAGGGGAGAGGTGCTGTCTTATGAAGGGCCGTTTGGGGTAGGGTATTTAGTGGCTGTTTTTGCGCCCGGGGTTTATTCGGAGGAGCGGGAATGGCTGGAGGATATGTTTGCTGACCGCACTATGAAGATTCAGGCCAGGCGGGAAAAGGAAAGCCCACTGGTGCAATTGGCCAGGCAGGCGTTGGAAAGCTATGTGCGGGAAGGTCAAAAAATAATGCCGCCGTTGCCGCTGCCGGATGCGTTGCGGGAGCAGGCAGGGGTATTTGTTTCATTGAAAAAGCACGGCCAACTGCGTGGTTGTATCGGAACTACCGGACCAACAACAGCTAATGTTGCCGAAGAAATAATCAACAATGCCGTCAGCGCCGGGGCGCATGATTCCCGCTTTAATCCGGTGCGATCCGATGAGCTGGCGGATATAGTGTATTCGGTGGATGTCTTGAAAGAACCGGAGCCGGTGGCAAGCATGGACAAGCTGGATGTAAAAAAATACGGCGTGATTGTCCGGTGCGGTCGCCGTTCGGGGTTGCTGTTACCTAATCTGGAAGGTGTTGACACCGTTGAACGGCAGGTAGCCATCGCCAGGGATAAGGCCGGTATTGGGCCGGACGAGCCGGTTCAGCTGGAGCGTTTTGAAGTGGTCAGGTATTATTAAGGCCTAAAAAGGGACGCAGCGACTATGAAAGTGAGCGGACGGTAAATGAACGAAACAATGAATGAAACAATGAACGAAACAATGAATGAAACAATGAATGAAACAATGAATGATACGATGAAAGATACGCAGAAAGCAGCAATGTACTGGGAAAAGAGCAGTGATAGGGCAAAAGTCCGGTGCCTGTTGTGTCCTCAGTTATGCAGCATAGCTGAAGGCCGCAGGGGGTTCTGCCGGGTACGCAAGAACGAAGACGGGGTACTATATACTATGAACTACGGCCAGGTGACGTCCTACGGCATAGACCCCATTGAAAAAAAGCCGCTTTATCACTTTTACCCGGGGTCATATATTTTTTCTGCCGGAACTTTAGGGTGTAATCTGCGCTGCGGTTTTTGTCAAAACTGGCAAATAGCTCATGGTGACCCGTCTGCCGTTGAGGTTTCCCCGGCCAGGTTAGTGGAAATTGCCGGTGGGGAACAAGACGGCCGGCGGTCGGTAGGGATCGCCTATACTTATTCGGAACCCCTGATGTGGTATGAATATGTCCTGGAAACTGCGCAGTTAGCAAGGCAGGCAGGCCTGAAAAACGTCTTGGTGACTAATGGTTTTATCAACGAAGAGCCGCTGATGCAGCTGCTCCCTTATATTGATGCTATGAATATCGATGTAAAGGGATATACTGATGAATTTTACAATACTGCATGTGTCGGTGAACTCCACCCGGTGCTGCGAACGGTGGAGCGGGTTTATCAAAAATGCCATGTGGAAATAACCACTCTGTTGGTCACCGGGCGAAACGATTCTCCGGACGAGCTCGCAGGGCTTGTTAGCTGGCTGGCCGGACTGGATAAGAATATCCCATTGCATTTTTCACGCTACTTTCCCAATTACAAGATGGACTTGCCGCCGACACCTCTGGCTACTATGGAATTGGCTCGGACAATTGGACTGCAAAAATTGAATTATGTTTACCTGGGTAATGTACCTGGTATAGCTGCGGCAAACACATACTGCCCGCGGTGTAAGGCGCTGGTTTTTGAGCGGGGCGGCTACCGGACCCGTGCCGTGGGGCTGAACGGCCACGGGTGTCAGGAGTGCGGCGAGCAAATTAAATTTGTAGATAGCAGCGCAATGAAAATAAGTCCTTGACAAGGGGACTTATTTTTACGTATAATTTGTTTAGAATAAACTAAACAAATTAAATTAGGGGGTATACGGGGCTTGCGTTGGCTTTTTAAGGAGAGTACATTAAGGGAGGGATTAATTTGTCAGATAAAAATAATTTACTAACCTGTGACTGTTCAGGTTGTTCAGTTGTTGAGAAAAAGCGGGGAGACTCAAATTTGCCTTACCGATATAAAGCAGTCGGAGGTCAGCTTTTATTTTCGGTGTTGTTGCTGCCTATGCTCCAGGTAATCGGGGCTATTCTTATTGGCAAATCCACGTGGGCATTTGTGCCTATATTGAGTTTAATTGCCGCCTATTTTGTTAACTCATTTCTTTTTTGCGCCACCTGTTCATATCATCATGAAAAAGTCTGGTTTTGCGGCTGTACTCTAAAGTCCGTATTTCCATATAAAAGGTATAAGGTATGGGGGCATTTTGACAATCTTGTTGGCTGGCCGCTGCTTATTGGGATAATTGTAGTGCCTACTATGATCATTTTTGCATACAAAAATGATTGGCCAGGGCTTATGATATACTGTTTCTCTTTATTTGCCGTAATTGTTTTACAGAGCATCTTTTCTTGTCCAAATTGCCGGCAGCGGTCTTTATGTTATCTGGGCATATTTAGCCTGGCCTTTAAAAAACGCTAGTGGTGGAGGAAGCAAAGCTTTGGGGGTTTGGCATCAGTGAATTATGTGGAATTTTTGATTAACTTTATGACCGGCACCGGGAATTCATACCGGGTAAGCACGTGGATGGGAGAAGCGGCAGCAAATCATGGGAGCAGGGTGCATTTAAACCCGGTGCCCAAAAATGCAGGCATGCCCGGAAAGGGTGGCGGTGCCGGGCGGCTGGCCGGATTTGTACTGCCTACCCATGGATTTACTGCGCCCTGGGTGATGTTGCGGTATGTTATGCAATTACCCCGCGGGAATGGCACACATGCGGTGGTGGTGGCCACCCGAGGTGGAATTAAGTTCGGATTTTTCTCTTTGCCGGGGCTGGAAGGAACAGCCGGTTATATCATTGCTTTTTTATTAGCTTTAAAAGGCTATAATGTCCGTGGGGTGCTGGCGGTTGATATGCCTTCCAACTGGATGGGCCTGCACCCGGGATTGCATCCCGACAATGCCGCTTTATTCATAGCGCGCGGGAAGGCAAAAACCTTCCGGTTTATGGCCCGGGCCCTGTTGGGGGAGCGGGTTTTTGGCGGATTTATTACTCTATTGGCGGGGCTTTTGCTATTGCCGGTATCTATTGGCTATTTGCTATTGGGGCGTTTTTGCCTGGCCAAACTCTTTTTTTCATCCGACCGCTGTAATGGTTGTGGTCAGTGTGCCCAATATTGTCCGCAGGCCGCCATTAAAATGTGGGGGACAAGAAATCGTCGTCCTTACTGGACTTATACCTGTGAAAGCTGTATGCGTTGTATGGGTTATTGTCCGGCCGGGGCGGTCGAAGTCAGTCATCCCTTGGGTGTGCTGTTGTATTATTTAATTACGCTGCCAGCCGGTTACTATTTGCTTAATGTGCTTGCCGTCCGGCTGCCGCCGACGGTTAACCTTAACAGCAAATGGATTGCCCTGCTAATCCAGTACCCCTATGCTCTTTTATCCGTTTATTGCGCATATTTGTTGTTCATCAGCTTTAACCGCATTCCGGCGGTTAACAGATGCTTTAGTTTTGCCACTTTAACTCATTACTACCGCCGCTATCATGAACCGGGGACAAAACTTCAGGACCTTGGCCGGGAGGAGGATGCTATTTAAAAAGGTTTTCCTGATAGAATTGTGGAAATAATTTTAGTAATAGTTGAAAGCCGGGGTGGATTATATGTCGGATCAGGAAAAATTAACGGCAGCGCGCAACAATATCATTGATGCTTTTGGCGGGTGTTTTGCCATCTATGGGGTGCCGGAGGTCACCGGGCATATTTACGGTGTGCTGTATTTTGCCGACCGGCCGCTGGGGCTGGAGGAAATTGCCGGAGAACTCGGGGTAAGTAAAGCCACCGTGAGTATCAATGTCCGGGTGCTGGAAGGTTTTAAATGTGTCCGCAAGGTTTGGCAGAAAGGCAGCCGGCGGGATTATTACGAGGCCGAACGTAACCTTACAAAGATATTTGTTGAGATTTTAAAGAACAGTGTTAAGAAGGAATTGGAAATAACCAATGAAGCGCTCAAAAGAAGCAAAGGACTTTTAGCCGGGATTGTTGACACGCCGGACGAAGAATTGCGGAAGCAGGTGATTTTACACTGCGAGCTGATCAAAAACCTGGAAAAGGATTATATATGGTATGGCCGGGTGGTGGATGTTTTCGGGGCCGGTGAGAAGGTATGGAATACCATTACATTTAAGAAAAAAGAGGATAACGGGAGCGAATAGTACGGGGTGATGTTTGCAGGTGAATCTGTGGATAGTTTTATTAAATATCGGCATAGCTGCTTTAGGGATAGGGTTTGTATATCCACTGATCCCTTTATTATTGAGTAAAGCAGATATAAGCCCTTCTTTTATTGGTTTAACGGGCACGCTGATGGCTTTGGCCGGTGCTCTGGCGGCATTGCCGGCAGGGCGGCTGATTGACCGCCTGGGCAGTAAGAAGGTGATGGCTGCCGGTTTAGGGTTATACGCGGTGAGCATGCTTATGTTTCCTTTTTTTAATAGTTGGCCTGCTTTTGCTGTCCTGCGGATGTTGGAAGGCGCAGCGGGGGCCGCCATCTGGGTCAGTACCGAGACGATGATTAATCTGCTCAGCAATCCCGCCAACAGAGCGCGCAACCTGGGTTTTTACACCACTTTTGTGGGGGCCGGATTTGGACTTGGACCCTTATTCGGCAGTTTTCTGGTCCGGTACAGTGTGTTTTATGCTTTTTGGGCCTGTACACTGGTGATTATTGCCGCCTTAATGGTGACAATTTTTTTCCTTGCTGATTTGAAAGGGCATATGGCAGATGAGCGGACCGGGGACAGCAGGAGCATTTCAAGTCGCATCCGCTTGTCGTTGGGTGCCGTCTTGCTCTATTCTCTGACCGAGGGGTCAGTTATTGCGCTGCTTGCTCTTTATCTGCAGGAACTGGGGCACGGTGTTACCGCCACGGGCTGGGTGTTTGCGTTTTTTGTGCTTGGCGGGGTGATTGTCCCACCTTTTACAGGGATGCTGGCAGATCGCCATGGCAAGGAAAAAATCATTATCGGCGCATTGATTATTGTAGTGGCTGTTACGTTGATTTTTCCGGCATTAAAGGGGTTGTCATGGATACTCGGGATGGCTCTGGTTTTTGGGGCAGCTATGGGCTCCATATATATGGCCGGCCTGGCCGCTATCGGCGATCGGGTCAAAGTGGGGGAGCTCGGTACTGCCAATGCTATATATACTACATATTACGGTATTGGAGGGATAGTTGGCCCTTTCCTGGGAGGATTGGCGTTTCAGTATCTCGGCCGGGAGTTTCTGTTTTATGAGGTGACGGTTTTTGCTATTTTGTTGCTGGCATTCATTTTGGTAGGCGAAAGGAAAAGAGGTGAAAAAAATGGTAAAGGGTTTTAATGAAAAGGAGAAGCAGATTATCAGGGATACACTCCTTGAAAAGGGAAAAGAGTTATTTGGCACTTACGGGCTGAAAAAAACCAGCATCACTGATTTGACCAAAGCCGCAGGCATTGCCCAGGGGTCGTTTTATCTTTTTTTCAATTCCAAGGAAGAACTTTTTTTTGAGATTTTTGAAATTGAGGAAGAAATGATTAAATCTAATATTATAGATTTTTTTAAAGCCAACAGAGTTACCAAAAAATATTTTAAAGAGGCTTTGCGGCGTGGTCTTGAAATGATGCGGACAAATCCTATAATCAAGCGGGTGCATATGGAAGATGAATATAAAATCCTTTTTAGGAAATTACCGCCGGAAAGGTTGGAACGGCATTTTGAACAGGATACCGGTATTATATTTCCTCTCATTGAACAATGGCAAAAGGAGGGGCTGATAATAAGGAGGAAGCCGGAGGTTATTGCCAGTCTGATGCGCGCTCTCTATGTCGTTACCCTGCATAGGGACGTAATTGGAGATGAGATTTTTGAGGAGACCATGGATCTATTGACAGAATTAATAGCGGGTGGATTGATAAAAGAAAAAAACAATGATGAAATTTAGATTTTCGAAAAAAGTGTTGACAAAATGAACATATGAATAGATAATGAAACTATTCATATGTTCATTGAAACCTGCCGGGTTTGGGGGGCTAATCAAAAGGGGCCGGACGGTCGGGATTCTGCGCACAGATATTGAAATCGGTCTTGTTGTTGACATTTTTCTGGAAATCAAGGCTTATAACAATGAGCACGGTTTTTTATCCAGGGAGCTGGTAGGTAGGATAGTGGATTTTTTATTGTGCGGACTTAAGAGGGAGAGCTAATATGAAGGTAACTGAGTTTTCTATTAAACGGTCTGCGGGCATGACTATGATCATCATGTTCTTTGTCGTTTTAGGCCTGGTTGGGTATACCAGATTGGGTGCGGATATGTTTCCAAAGATTGATGCGGCTTTTGTAACAGTAGTTACTACCTATCCCGGGGCCGGGGCCCAGGAGATTGAATCCCAGCTAGTGGAGCCCATCGAGGAAGCCGTGGCTTCTATAAGCGGCCTTAGTCGGGTTAATTCATCGGCTTCGGAAGGATTTACCTGGACCCTGCTCGAATTCCGGATGGGTACTGACGCAGACATAGCGGCCAATGACACTCAGAAAGCCATAGATGCTATAGTAGCCAATCTGCCGAAAGAAATTGAAAAACCTATTATACAGAAGTTTGATTTGAATGCCGAACCAATTATGACCCTGGCGCTGTCCGGGGCTTTGCCGCTCACTGAGACTTACCATTTGGCTAAAGACAGGGTCAAACAACGTTTAGAGACTGTTCCCGGCGTGGCCAAAGTAACCATCCAGGGGGGACGGGAACGGGAGATTCAGGTTAATGTAGACCGTAGCCGCATGGAGGCTTATGGGCTTTCCATTAATGAGATCATTAACCGTCTGAAAATTGAAAACTATAACGTACCCAGCGGGCGGCTTATCCGGCCGGAAATGGAGTATACCATCCGATTACTTGGGCAGTACGGCAGTATTGAGGAAATTCGGGATTTGCGCATCCCCCTGACTGACGGTGGCACCGTAACCCTGCGGGAGGTGGCTGAAGTCAGTGACTCCTTTAAGGAGGTCCGCCAATACAGCCGCCTGGATAAGCAGGAAGCAGTGGGACTGTTGATTCTGAAAAACAGTGATGCCAGCATTGTGGATACGGCAGAGGCAATTCGTGCGGAGGTAGCTAAAATCCAAAAGACCCTGCCCAAAGGGGTTAAGCTGGCTATTCCGCTTGATACGTCCACTTTTATTAATAACTCTTTGACCGATACCAAAGTAACCCTGTTGGAGGGTGTGCTGACGACAGGGCTGGTGCTGGTGTTTTTCCTCAGGGAATGGCGCTCTTTATTCATCGTGATGCTGGCTATTCCCACCTCCATCATTTCCACTTTTATGATGATGTACTTCTTTGGTTATACCTTTAACATGATGACACTGATGGGTTTGACTCTTTGTGTCGGCATATTGGTGGACGACTCGATAGTGGTCCTGGAAAATATCCACCGGCACTTAAAAATGGGCAAAAACCCAATCCGGGCCGCTATTGACGGGCGGCGCGAAGTTGGTATGGCTGCAGTGGCCATTACGCTTGCCGATATTGTTGTTTTTCTGCCGATTGCCTTTATGGATGGTTTGGTGGGTCAGTTTTTCCGTCAGTTTGGGCTTACCGTAGTGTTTGCCGCCCTTTTTTCTCTTTTTGTGTCCTTTACTTTAACCCCTATGTTGGCAGCTAAGCTGTTTAATAAAGAAGCCGGGGAGAAAAAGGATCTCAGCACCGGGAGCGACAGACCGCAAAGTGCTAATTTATGGCAATTATTTTTGTCCAAACTGGACTTCCTCGGCAATTTGGTGGTGAACTTTTACCGCGGTCTGCTCCGCCGGTCTATGGAATACAGGTGGACGGTGCTGGGGATAGTTGCCTTAGCCCTGGCCGCCAGCATTTCACTTTATACTATGGGGTATATAGGTTCAGCTTTTATGGCTAAAACTGATAACGGACGATTTTTTATTGCCCTGGAATTGCCTCCCGGTACTTCCCTGGAGCGGACTGATAAGACCTTAAGGGAAGTAGAAGCAAAACTTGCCGGTATCCGGGAAGTAAACCATTATTATACCACTGTAGGTATCGGCGGGACAGATTTTTCGGCTAAAACCGGTTCACATTTGGGTAAGATAACTGTTGTCCTTAAACCAAAAGATGAACGGGAGCGGAATATTTGGCAGGTCACCGATCAAATCCGGGCCTGGGGTAAAAACATCCCGGCCCAGTCTTTCACGGTTGCCGAGGGAGGATTGCCTGTAATAGGCAACGAGGCCCCCATTCAGGTGGAGGTTACCGGACCTGACCGGGATATTTTGGTAGGGATTGCGGCCAAGGCAGAAACGATAGTTAAGTCAACACCCGGGGTAAAAGATGTTACTTCATCCTGGCAGGGGCTGGGCCAGCCGGAAATGCAGGTTAAAATCAATCGCTTGCGGGCAGCCGATTATGGCCTTTCTGTTGGGGAAATTGCCCAGGCTTTACGGGCCGGCATGGAAGGTGAAGTAGCTACCCCTTACCGCGAAAAGGGCGAGGAATATGACCTGCGGGTACGGCTAAAGGAATCGGACCGGGCAACTAAAGGTGCTTTGGCCAGCATGACGCTGACTAACAGCGATGGTCAACTTATCCAATTAAGCCAAGTGGCGGAAATCGGCCCGGCTAAAGGACCTACCGAGATTCAGCGCAAAAACCGCGACCAGTTAATTACCATTAAGGGTTCTACCAATGAAGCGATAGGTGCTATGGCTGATAACTGGGACAAAGAATGGGCCAAAATGAACCTGCCGCCGGGTTATGAGATTGATTATTACGGGGATATCAAGGATCAACGGGAATCCTTTGCCAACATGCTTTTTGTGCTGGTGCTTGCTTTTGGTCTGGTTTATATGATTATGGTTGTCCTTTATGAATCATATCTAACGCCTTTTATCAGGATGCTATCCATGCCCTGTGGTGCTATCGGCGCCTTAGGGATTTTGGCGCTGACCGGCACCGACCTGGACCTGATGTCATTTATAGGCCTGATTATGCTGGAAGGGTTGGCATCGAAAAACGGTACACTGTTAATTGATTATACTAATACTTTGATGGCCCGGGGCATGAGCTTAAAGGATGCCCTGCTGGAAGCAGGCACCACAAGGTTGAGGCCTATTTTCATGACTTCGTTTACCATGATTTTCGGCATGCTGCCCACCGCCCTGGCTTTATCTGACGGGGCCGAGCTCAGGAGAGGGATGGGTTTGGTGATTATTGGCGGCATGATTTCTTCGACCATCCTGACACCGATTGTAATACCGGTAGCGTACTCTCTTATTGAAGATGCCAAACAGTGGTTGAGAAAAACCGGGCTCAAGGCCAGAGGTGTGCTTTGGACGTCTAAGGCTTAATAAACTGGGTCATGATCAAAAGAATGGGGGTATTTGATTGAAGGGGCTTATACAGAACAAATTAACGTTAATGTCAGGGTATATTGCGGCTTCGCTATTCATGATGATAAGTTTGCTCCATACATATTGGGCATTGGGTGGAAAGCGGTGGCTGGAAAAAGCAATCCCCACTGAAGGCGGTCAACCCCTGTTTGACCCGCCGGCTTTTGTAACTTTGCTGGTTGCTCTGGCTTTTGCAGCGGCCATGTTGCTTGTTTTGGGGAAAATGGGAATCTGGGGAGCTGGCTGGCCGCAGTGGATATTTGTGTCAGGTACATGGGCTTTATGTGTTATTTTTTTATTGCGTGCCCTGATGGGGTTTTGGCAGTCGGACGGTGTTGATGAACATGCCTACCTGGAATTGCGGATTTTTACGCCATTTAGTTTATTTGTAGCGCTTATTTGTAGCATTGTAGCCAGAACGAAATATAAGGCTGATCGATAGGATAAGTAATATTATAGTTGTTTAAATACATTAGGCTAAGGGTATACTCAAAACATAAGCATCCTTTTGGCAAAGGAGGGATTTGTTTTGAGTAAGAGCGGTATTTTGAAGGAAATCAATAACCGGATGGAAATGTATAATCTTTTTCTCCGGGTAGCCAAAAAAATCCGGGCCGAAAAACGCCCGCAGCAAAAAAGCTAATCAGCCACGGATGCCAGTCGGGTTGCCGACCACGGAAGCCGTGGTTGTTTTTTGCCTAAAACACGGGATAAATAGGGGGACAAGGGTAAAACTAGTGTAGAGAGTGGTCGGCGGAGGAGGTGGGCTGGTGCTGACTAGAAGAGAGTTTATCAAACTGGTAATGGCTGCAACTGCCGCCGGCGGGTTAGCCGATGCGCTCATCCCGCAACTGGCCGAAGCATTCATTGATAAGAAAAAACCGGTAGTCATCTGGCTGGAAATGATGACATGTACCGGTGATTTCCTATCCATAGCCAATACCCTGCATCCTAATATGCGGGAACTGCTGTTTGAGACCATTGACCTGCGGTACAGCAATACCTCTATGACTGCTGAGGGTGACCTAGCCATTGCTACACTGCTAAAAGCAGCGGAAGAGGCCAAGGGGCAGTTTATTCTTATAGCTGAAGGCACGGTGCCAACCGGCGCGGGCGGCAGGTATGGACTTATTGGTCATCACCGGGACGGGCAGCCGTTTACGGATCTGGAGGCCATTCGTTTGCTGGCTCCAATGGCTCGCCATATCATGGCAATTGGCACCTGTGCGGCTTTTGGCGGGCCTTTTGCTGCCCGGCCCAACCCGTCGGGTTCCCGGGCAGTTCATCAGGTAGTGGAACAACAGGTGGTAAATGTACCGGGTTGTCCGGTGCATCCGGACTGGGCGGTGGGAACTCTGACTCACCTGTTGTTATATGGTATCCCCGATTTAGACGCCTATGGCCGGCCGACCTTGTTTTTCGGGCGCAGGATTCATGACTGGTGCCAACGGCGCAGCCATTTTGATAACGGTAGTTTTGCCAAGCATCCCGGTGAGGAAAAATGCACATATTTGATTGGATGCAAAGGGCCGGCTACATACGCAGACTGTCCAATCAGGGAGTGGAACAGCGAGCATACGAACTGGCCGGTGGAAGCTAATACGCCATGCATCGGCTGCGTAAACCCGGACTTTCCTGATGCCTGTATGCCGTTTTATGAGCATTTGCCCGACGTTACCACCCCTGCCTTTGGCACTACGGCCACAAAATTTGGCCTCGGTGTGGGCGCCCTTACCGCTGCCGGGATTGGTGCCCATTTGGTGGCCAATATTGCTACCGGCCGGCTGGGCAGAAATATGGTTGACGGCACCAGGCCGGTTGGTACCGGCACACTGGAAGATATCAGGGACAAGCGGGAAGTCAATCTTAGGAAATACCGGGTTAAGCCGGTGCCGGGTCAAAAAAGCGGGTTGCTCAATGCTAGGCATGTGACAAACCCGTTGGTATTGGTTAGACAATTAAAGATTATTGCCGGCTTAAAACTTTCAAGGTTTTTCCGGAAAGCAAAGAGAAGGTGATTGCTTGTCTCGTTTAATCCGCATTAGTCCCGTTACCCGCATTAACGGTTTTTGGAATGTGGAAGTAGAGGTAAACAATGGGCGGGTTACCGATGCCTGGAGCAGTGGCATTATATTTCGCGGCCTGGAAAGAATTCTGCAGGGCCGGGACCCCCGGGATGCTATTTATATAACCGAGCGCATTTGCGGTATTTGTTCGACTGCACACGGTCTGGCCGCTGCATATGCCGTTGAAAACGCTTTGAACTTAACTGTGCCGGAAAATGCTAACATTATCAGAAATCTAAGTTTTGGTGCCGACCTTTTACAGAATCACGTGCGGCATTTTTATCTGTTGTCCATCATGGATTATATTGAGGGACCAAAGGTTCCGCCCCTGCTCCCCCGCTACCGGGTAGATTACAGAATCCCCGGCAAGGAAACAGAGATTATAATGCGTAACTATGATGAACACTTTGAGATTGCCCGAAAATGTCATGAGATGGTAGTCGTTTTTGGTGGCAAAGTTCCACATCAGCATGGGATCGTGGCCGGCGGCGTGTCGGTGCAGCCTGATACTTCAAAAGTACAGAAATTTAGTGCAATGCTGTATGCGGTGGATAAATTTATTACCCATAAAATGTTGCCTGATGTAGAGCGGTTAGCCCATTACTATGCCGATTATTATGAAATTGGCCGGGGCCACGGAAATTTGCTGGCCTATGCCAATTTTCCAATTGCGCCGAAGCGGCAGAAGGCGGTTATTCCCTTTGGTATAGTAGTAAATGACCGGGTGGAAAAATTTTCAACCGGTCAGATTCTGGAACATCTAAAATATAGCTGGTATAAGGGTGAGGAGCCGCTGCCGCCGGAAAAAGGGGAAACCGAACCTGATGCTGATAAGGAAGCAGGCTATTCTTGGGTAAAGGCCCCGCGGTATCAGGGGAAGCCTTTTGAAACCGGGCCGCTGGCGCATCTTTGGGTAAAGGGTGATTACCGGCGGGGGATATCCACAATGGACCGTATTATGGCCCGGGTACTGGAAGCAAAAATGGTGGCCGACCTGATGAAAAACTGGGTTAAGCAATTAAAGCAGGGGCAACCAATCTACCGGCCTTATACATTTCCGGACGGGGAAATCTCTGGCAGCGGTTATCATGGCGCTATGCGCGGGGCTTTGGGGCATTGGGTGACAATCAGGAACAAACGTATTGAGCGGTATCAAATTGTTACGCCTTCGGCCTGGAACTGTTCACCAAGGGACCACAACGGGGTACGGGGGCCGGTGGAAGAGGCATTAATCGGCACTCCCGTGGCCGATCCGGAGAATCCTGTTGAAATAGGCCGGGTAGTGCGTGCTTTTGACCCTTGTCTGGCTTGTGCCATTCATCTTATGCGGCCGGGGCAAAGCATGCGTGCTTTGCAGATTATGACCTGAGGGCACAGAGTACAGGAAAAATGCAGAATTATGTGAGGTTTGGGGTGGATTGGGATAATGCATAGAAGAGACGTGGCAATTGTACAAGTTAGGCAGGATAGGCATAACAAGCTGTTCGTGCATTCCCTGGCCAGCCGTTTGCTGCACTGGTCGTTTGCGATAGTTTTTATGCTGTTAATGTTTTCCGGCAGCTATATTCATTATCCATTGCTGCCGGGGCTGCTTTTTCCTCTGGGTAAAAGCCTGTTTATCCATCGCATTATGGCTTACTCGGCCATGGGAATTTTTATCTTTTGGATATATTATGTAGTTGTAACGGGCAGTTACCGGCATCTCTTGTTCCGTTTTAGAAATGTCAAGGAACTGCCGGGCCTTATTAAATACTATTTGTTTTGGGAACAAAAGCTGCCGCCTCATGAAAAGTATAACGCCGGACAAAAATTATTTTTTACGAGCTGGTTATTTGTTTTCGTTTTTCAGGTCGTCAGCGGTTTGTTTTTACAGTTTCCGGCCTGGGCCAATGACGTTCCTCCTTTAACGCTGCAACCAATTAGGTATTACCATTATTTGTCAGCCTTGTATTTTATGCTCACAGTGGCCATCCATGCTTATCTGGCTGTTACAGAAGACCCGGCCAGATTTCAGGCCATGCTTACCGGCGGTATAAAACCAAACTCATAGGCGCTCTTGAGGTGTGATAAGGTGTTTAGGCATTTGTTCGCTTTTGTCATGTTTTGCCTCGCAGGCCCCGACTTCATACAGAAAAAAATGTTGCATTTTTATGCAACAATCGTGTATAATTATTAGGTATTAGATGGTAATGGTTACAGAAGAAAATACGGTTTCAGCGGAGGAGAGTGGTATTCATGATCAAAGCAAGTATTATCGGTGCTACCGGCTATACGGGCGTTGAACTGCTGAGATTTTTATCCCGTCATCCCGGGGTTGAGGTTGTGGGCTTAACCTCCCAGAGTTATACCGAGCAGGCCTTTACTGATATATTTCCCAGTGCCCGGCGGTTTACTAAATTGCTGTGTGAGCAGCAGGACCCGGTTCGGCTGGCGGAAAAGTCGGATGTGGTGTTTACTGCGCTGCCCCACGGTGTTTCGATGGAAGTGGCGGCAGCAGTGGTGGGGAACGGCAAAAAAGTCATTGACCTGGGGGCTGATTACCGTTTTGCTGATGTGGCGGTTTATGAAGCATGGTATCAGGTTGCGCATAAGACACCGGCCCTTGTAGCGGAGGCGGTCTATGGCTTGCCTGAGGTTCACCGGGCGGAGGTTGCTAAAGCCCGTATCATAGGTAATCCGGGATGCTATCCAACCAGCATCATCCTGGGCTTGGCACCGTTGCTGAAAAATAAGCTGGTAGATACCGGGACAGTCATTATTGACGCCAAATCTGGAGTTTCCGGCGGCGGACGCGGCTTAAACCTGGCTTTTCACTATGCCGAGTGCAATGAAAACCTTAAAGCTTATAATATTGGCGTACACAGGCATACACCGGAAATAGAACAGGAGCTGGGCAGGCTTGCCGGCGAAAAGCTTACTGTTTCTTTTACCCCCCACCTAATCCCCATGACCCGGGGAATTCTCAGTACGATGTATGCTAGTTTACATAAAATTTTAAGTGCAGATGAATTGTTGGATTTGTACCGGGAGTATTATCAGCATGAATATTTTGTACGCATTATGGATAAAGGGCAGTACCCGCAGACCAAATGGGTAGCGGGGTCCAACTTCTGTGATATCGGGCTAGCTGTTGACCCACGCACCAACCGGGTGGTAGTGGTCTCAGCCATCGACAACCTGGTTAAAGGGGCATCCGGCCAGGCTGTTCAGAACATGAACATTTTATTTAACCTGCCTGAAAAGACCGGGCTTGAGTATCCCGGGATGTGGCCGTAAAGGAGGAAGAAGGGTGACGATTAAAGAAATAAATGGCGGCGGTGTGACTTCCCCGCAGGGATTTCTCGCCGCCGGGGTGAAAGCATATATTAAAAAAGATAAAAAAGACCTGGCAGTCATATATTCGGAAGTACCGGCCGCTGCTGCCGGGGTTTTTACCACCAACAGAGTCAAGGCCGCTCCCCTGCTGATTACCATGGAGCACATCAAAGACGGCCGCGCGCAGGCGATTGTGGTAAATGCCGGCAACGCCAATGCCTGTACGGGGGAGCAGGGTCTGAAAAATGCCGTGGCTACCGCCCAAAAAGCAGGTGAATTATTACATATTGACCCGCACAATGTAATTGTGACCTCTACCGGAGTTATCGGCGTACAACTGCCAATGGACCGGGTGCTGACAGGTGTGGCCAGCGCTGTGGGGGAACTGAACCGGGATAGTGGCGGCCAAGCAGCGGAAGCAATAATGACTACCGATACGGTGCCTAAGAAGGTTGCCGTGGAGTTTACCATTGGAGGCAAAAAGGCAGTTATCGGCGGCATGGCCAAAGGGTCAGGCATGATTCACCCTAATATGGCAACCATGCTCGGGTTTATTACAACTGATACGGCGGTCTCCCCGGCCCTGCTGGAGCAGGCACTTAAATATGCAGTCCACAGAACCTTTAACATGATAACGGTGGATGGCGATACCAGCACCAATGACATGGTAGCAGTGCTTGCCAACGGGCTGGCCGGTAACCTGGAAATAGCTGCCGAAGGGTCCGATTATGTTGCCTTCCGCGAAGCCTTGCTCTATGTCTGTACCTACCTAGCCAAACTGGTGGCCAAAGATGGCGAAGGGGCCACTAAGCTGGTAGAGGTTAGGGTGGTTAATGCCGCCTCTGAGGAAGATGCGAAAAAGGCGGCGATGGCAGTAGCTAACTCCAACCTGGTGAAAACCGCCGTTTTTGGCGAAGATGCCAACTGGGGCCGGATTATCTGTGCCGTGGGCTATTCCGGCGCGGAGTTTGACCCGGCCAGGGTGGATATTTTTATAGGCGACGAAAAGATGTGCGCCGCCGGTACCCCCTTGGATTTTAGTGAGCAGCGGGCGAAAAAAATCCTGGCCCGGGATGAAGTGGCAATTTTAGTTGACCTGAATGCCGGGGGGGCTGAGGCAATGGCCTGGACCTGTGATTTTTCGTATGATTATGTGAAGATTAACGCGGATTACCGCACTTAGTGGGCTGTTGAAACAATTAGGCAAAGAAAACCATTGACTTACCAAAAAAGTAACAGCTATAAGTCGGGGAACCCGCTTTTGGAGGAAACCGCAGTGAAACTGTCACGTGTCGCTTATCTGGCTCAATATTATATTCGCGCCCGGCTTTTGGGGGATAAAAGGCCTATTTTAAGCGGGATAAAACTGACCCACCGGTGTACGCTGCAATGCCGGCAGTGTCCTTACTGGCAGCGGCCGGTGCCGGACCTGAGCTGGCATCAGCTCCGGGAGACCCTGCCCCGCCTGTATGAACAGGGCATTCGTATTGTTATCCTGGAGGGCGGTGAACCACTGCTTTGGCGTGACGGGGATAAAACCGTGCATGATGTGATAGCCGAAGCCAGAAAGTTTTTCTACTCTGTCGGTGTTACCACCAACGGCACGCTGCCGCTGGATGTGCCGACCGATATTATCTGGGTCAGTGTTGACGGTCTCCGGGAAACTCATGACAAGCTGCGCGGCAAGTCCTTTGACCGCATCATTACACATATCAGGGAAGCTGCCCACCCCAAAATTTTTGCCAATGTTACCATTAATCGCGTTAACCTGCCGGAGATACCGGAACTGATTAAATTCCTGGCTCCGTTGGTAAAGGGCATTACCATTCAATTCTTTTACCCCTACCCGGAGAGTGAAGACCTGGCCCTTACCTGGGCGGAGCGGGGAGATGTACTTGAGCGGCTGATTAAGCTAAAAAACGAGGGTTATCCTATTACCGATTCGGTTGCCGCGCTAAAGGCCTTAAAAGAAAATAAATGGCGCTGTGAGCCGTGGATGATTGCCAATGTGGAACCGGACGGCACTTTTAATCAGGGGTGCTACCTGCTGAACCGCACGCCGGATGATCATCCCTGTACGCTATGCGGCTTTGCCGCCCATACCGAGATATCGCTGGCTTACCAGCTTCACTGGGGTGCCATTATGGCCGGGAAAAAGATATTAGATATTTTTTAAGGAGGACCTCCTATGTCCAAACAGGACATTCCTTTTACCGAATGTATCGAATTATTGAAAAAAGCGGAGTATGGCTACCTGGCCATGAGCGCTTATAACCAGCCGTACGTTATACCGGTGAATTTTTATTATGATGACAGTGAAAAAATATATATCCATACCGGACCGGCAGGACAGAAAATAGATTACCTGAGCTTCAACCCTACCGTCTGCCTGGCGGTGAGTGAAGCCGGTGCAAAGGTTTGGCAGGGCAGCAAGCCCTGCGGTTATACTTATCCCTTTTGGAGTGTGCTGGTTTACGGCTCGGTACGGATTATCACCGAGGGGCCGGAGAAAAAGGCCGCTTTGGAGAAGCTTATCGATAAGTACCGGGAAACGGAAACCGACCCCCTTACCGAGGCAGACCTGAATAGGGTCGTAATACTGGAAATTGAGTTCAAAGAAGTTTTCGGTCGGCGGAATGTGGTTAGCGAAAACTAAACCTTAATTGAAATATATGATGAAGGAGTCGTGGGGAAATGGATGATCATCAGCTTAGGTGCTTTGCGGAGCAATTTGATATTTCCAAGTTGGTTAGTTATGAGGAGATTCCGCGTTTAGTTTCACAAATTAAGTCTCTGCCGAATTATCTGTTGAAGGATTATCCGAAGAACAATTAAACGATACTTGCAAAGCAGGGGGATGGACAACAAGGCAAGTAATTCATCATATTGCTGATAGTCATTTAAACGCTTATGTTAGTTTTAAATTAGCACTAACGGAAGATTGTCCAGTTGTCAAATCATATGATGAGGCTCGCTGGGCAGAACTTGAGGATGGAATGAATATGCCCATCGACGTTTCTCTAAGGCTCATTGAAGCGTTACACTTAAGGTGGGTTCGACTAATAGAATCATTATCAAGACAGCAATTGGACATGACATATATTCACCCGGAAATTGGTAAGGTTAGTCTGAAAGAGACAATATGTTTATATGCATGGCACGGCAAATATCATGTCGGACAAATCAACGAATAAGCACACGGTTTTTACAAGATTTTAGAGTATAAAATTAATGGTCGCAGGTCTATAAAACTTTTTGCAGATGGGGTTTAAGGGAGGGAGAAAAATGTTAAACGCTTTGGAAAAAGCCAATATTTTGATCGAAGCTTTGCCCTACATTAAGAAATTTGCCGGGAAAACGGTGGTCATCAAGTACGGCGGCAATGCCATGATCAACGATGAATTAAAACAAGCGGTGATGCAGGACGTTATTCTGTTGAAATTTGTCGGCATCAATCCGGTCATAGTTCACGGCGGCGGGCCCGAAATCACCGGCATGCTTAAGCGTGTGGGCAAGCAGTCGGAGTTTGTAGGCGGTCTCAGAATAACTGACGAAGAGACTATGGAAATCGTGGAAATGGTGTTGGTAGGCAAAATCAACAAGGAAATCGTCGCCCTTATCAACCGTTTCGGCGGCAAGGCGGTAGGGTTATGCGGTAAGGATGCTAACCTTATCAAAGCA
>CAZWUW010000057.1:0-19928 GCA_964636895.1 uncultured Eubacteriales bacterium | reverse complement strand
CCCCAGTATTTTTATGGGGTGGCTGATGGGATTCGAACCCACGCATGCAGGAGCCACAATCCTGTGTCTTGACCACTTGACTACAGCCACCACGTTTACAGCTTTAATGGCGCGCCTAGGAGGATTCGAACCTCCGGCACACGGATTAGAAGTCCGTTGCTCTATCCACTGAGCTATAGGCGCATGGTTGCTCAGATTAATGGAGCGGGTGATGGGAATCGAACCCACGCGACTAGCTTGGAAGGCTAGGGCTCTACCATTGAGCTACACCCGCATAAAACATACATATGGTCGGGATGGAGGGATTCGAACCCCCGGCCCCTTGCTCCCAAGGCAAGTGCGCTACCAAACTGCGCTACATCCCGGTAAACTGAACAATGAATAGTATAACGCAAAATAGAACGGCAGTCAACACATTTATGCCTGGTACTTTTGTGCAGGAACTTTTGTGCAGGAACTTTTGTGCAGGAACTTTTGTGCAGTACTTTTGTATAGCACTTTTGTACATTTATACCTGGAATTTTTTGCTTTGACCTGACGTACCGACTAATAAATAGTATAGCATAAGGCGTTAAAATCCTCAACAGGTTTATAGGCTGCCCGTCTTTTTATAATTGCCCGGCCAGTTCATGAATATACGGCACCAGGCCTTGCTGTTTCATTTCAATAATACCATAAGTGGGGACGCTGCCCGTACGGGCGTGGCATACACTGCCGGGGTTAAAGAGGCAGCCGCCCGCGACCGGAAGGATTTCGGCAATGTGCGTGTGTCCGAATACTATCAGGTGATAACCCCCCGCTTTAAGCTTTTCGATAAGCTTGTTATAACCGCTTTTCACCTGATAACGGTGGCCGTGGGTAAGCAAAAGCTTATAGCCGCCTACCTCAACGTCTTCTTCAGCCGGCCCCCGGGCATGCAAATCGCAGTTTCCGACTACCGCCACAACGGCAAGTCCGGTTTCTTTCTGCAGGCGTAAAGCATCATCATAGAAGTCGCCGGCATGCAGGATTAAATCCACCGGCCCCATTTTTTCCACCGCCGCCCGCAAACACTGCATCCGACCGTGACTGTCGCTCACTACGCCAATCCGCATTGTTCCGCCGCCAGCCTTTCCGTAATATTAGCCAGGATATTCTTAAGTTGGGCCACAGCCTGCCCCCGGTGGCTAATGGTGTTCTTCAGGCTGAGTTCCAGTTCAGCAAAGGTTTTTTTATATTCCGGCAGGTAAAAAAGCGGGTCATAGCCAAAACCTTCGGCTCCCTGCATATCATAACCGATTAGTCCGGCACAAGTGCCTTCGGCAGTATAAGTTTCACCACAGGGTGTGACAACGGCAATGACACAGCGGAACCGGGCAGTGCGTTTTTCCATAGGTAGGTCGTGCAGAAGGCCCAAGAGTTTCATATTATTGTCCAGGTCATTTCTCCCCGCTCCGGCAAAGCGGGCCGAATAAATCCCCGGCGCGCCGTCCAGGTAGTCTACTTCCAGTCCGGAATCGTCGGCTACGGCAAGCAGGCCGGTGGCTTCACAGACGGTTTTGGCCTTTTTAAGGGCGTTTTCGGTAAAGGTTTGACCGTCTTCCAGCACTTCCGGTATATCAGGAAAATCGGCCATGGACAGTACTTCTACCGGCAAATCGGCCAAAATAGCCCGTAGTTCCCGGACTTTACCGGCATTTTGGGTGGCTAACACTATTTTCAATGCAAATCAACTCCTGCTGTATTTTTACCAACTCACTAATGCCTTTCCCGGCATAGTCAAGCAGTTGGTTCAGCTCTTCCCGGTCAAAAGGGGCCTCCTCTGCTGTGCCCTGCACCTCAACATATTTCCCGGCCCCGGTCATCACCACATTCATATCCACCTGCGCCTTGCTGTCCTCATCATAAGCCAGATCCAGCAGTACCGTGTCCGCCACCTTACCCACACTTACCGCCGCCAGGTAGTCAACAAGCGGTATTTTCCCTATCCGGCCCTGCTGCTGCAGCACCGTCAGAGCATCCACCAGGGCCACAAATGCACCGGTAATGGAGGCTGTTCTGGTGCCGCCGTCGGCCTGGATTACGTCACAGTCCAACCAGACGGTGCGCTCACCCAATTGCTGCAGGTCTACTACGGAACGCAGCGACCTGCCTACCAGGCGCTGAATTTCATGAGTACGGCCGGTAATCTTGCCTTTGGCCGATTCCCGGGGAATCCGGGTCTGGGCCGAACGGGGCAGCATTGCATATTCAGCTGTTACCCAGCCCCGGCCCCCGCCTTTCATCCAAACAGGAACTTTTTCTTCCACCGTGGCGGTACATATCACTTTGGTATCACCAATTTCTATCAACACCGAACCCTCGGCATGTTTTATATATTTTCTGGTTATTTTCACCGGCCGCAGTTCATCTGCCGCCCTTCCATCAAACCGTACCATTACTGCTCCTCCTCGTATAGTCAATCCGTCATACCCCTGCAATCCGGCGGCCGGCCCAGCTTTTCCAACAGGGAGAAAGCCCGGGTGCCCTGTTCCGGCAAAGGATTCTCATCCCCAACCAGACCGGCCAGAATGTATAGTTTTTCAATGGGATCCCATTTGAATTCCTTCAGCAGGCAAAAGTTTTTGATGTCACCGGTCCGGTAAACATGCAGCCGTGGCCCGGTACAATCAAAAATATTAACCCCAATTTTTATGTGCTTATCATCATGGTATTGCACTACCTCATTCCGGGCAATATGCTCCAGCACCCGTTTTTCTACATCGACCAAATCGATGGCAGGCGGTTCCTCAAACTCCAGAATAAAACCATGTTTGATGTCTCCGTGGGCTTCCGGTTTGGTAATGCCCATTTCCGCAAGTACCAGACCGGTCAGGTCTTCGGCACTGTGGGCCATTTTACGGTACTTCAGGGATTCAAAAACAATTTTGGCAATGGCCGGGGGATCCGGGCCGAAAACACCAGGTCTGGTAACAATTACTTCTTCGCCGATACCAATAAGCACCTCGGCATTGATTTTCAATTGGGGGTAGACCAGGTCAAAATGCTCCAGCACTACCCGGCGGCCATCCATAATCGCCTTCCGGATGGCTTCCGCAATCACCCAGGGCTGGGTAAAAGCGGCTTCAAACCGTAGGTCCACATGATAGGTATGGGCCCGGAAGTGATTCTCGCCGGCATCCCGGATTAAAGGCAGCGGCCGCACATTGATGCCGCAGTCGTCATTGGTCAGTTCCAGGCCGGGAAACATGCCCCTGATTAACAGGGATTTGCCGGCACCGGTATCACCAATCAGACCAACCAGCTTATCCTGCGGGGCCAGGTAACGGTTGGCCAGACTGCGGCCCAGTTCAATCAGCCTGGCCTGGCCCCGGGGGGCGAAGTAAGCGGCATGCATCAGATATTCATGGATTGGAGCTACTGCCATCACAATTCACCTCACCAGGGAACTTCCACGTTAAGCAATGGGGCATGCTGCTGCGCCCCATAAACATCGGTCTCGCCAATATCACCGGCCACCCGGGGCCTTTTTATGGTAATCTTGATGGCATTGGCTGGGTCAAATTCCACCAGAGACAATACCTCTTGCTCAGAAATGGCATACAATTCCGCCATCATGCGGCGGTTAATCAGGCCCAATTGCTTTACCCGGCGGTAAGTTTCACCGTCTTGGAAAATAATGTCAAAAGTCAGTTCATATGGTCCGGAATTTTTGCTCCGGATTACAACGGCAATATCCTGCAGCTTGAGTTGACCGCTCATCTCTACAACTCCTCAATTTCCATGGGAAACAGCGCTGTCGGATCCTCTACGGCAATAAGGTGGTGCACACAGAAACTATATACTTCCCCGGCTTTAAAATCCGAAGGTGAATAGGGAAAGGCCAGGTTGCCCGCCGTAGCCAGCCGTCCGGGATAACCATAGTGCAGCATGGTAGACCTGGCAAAGCTGCAAATAGTATTGGCCAGTTCCTGAGTTTGGGCCACCGCCTCGATTACTACGCATAACTCATGGGAAGTGATTTCCCGCTGCGGCTCCAGACTGCCCATAACCCCGTTTTTCCCGTAAACGTGGAACATCAGCCGGTAATCTGCAGCCGGCACATCGACAAAATTGCTCTGTACCCGTTCCGTCACACCGGCAATAATGTTATCCAGTTGCCGGATAAACACCGGGTCCCGCGCCCCGGCAATGGAAACCGTACGGTAGCCGGTGCGCCGCGCCCCCTCAAGCTTGATAGTATAAACAGGACAAGGTGACAGCTGGCTGCCGGAAACTTTTACCATGTTATCATTATATTGCTCAAACTTCGCCGCCGTCAAGTCGATAATACTGCCCGGACCCGGTAAAATGTAAGGGTTGCTCTTTTCATACAAAGTATGGGCAGCCACCGAAGTAACCGTGCACTTGCGCTCCGGGTTAAGGGGCTCCAGCAGAAAATGGTCGGCCCGCAAATAGCCCAGCATACAGTCACTGCCGCTGCCGGGCACAGCCGCGATGGATGCACATTCCAGAATCTTGCCCATATGCAGGGCGAGTCCGGGGTCATACCCCCGCATTATCGGATAAGCGGCAAAAACCGCCGGGTCATAGGCCCGCCCGGCTACTACCACCTCAGCCCCGGCTTCCAGGGCCTTAATAAAAGGTTCAATCCCCATTTGGCCGACAATATGGGTACTTTCCCGGATATCCTCAATAGTAACAGGTTGGCCCGGCGGCAGGATTTTGATTTCTTCCTCAGCCAGTTTCTGCAGCAAAAATTCTTTGTCCAATTCACCGTGTATGACGGCCATTTTAAAATGCAGGCCGGCCTCGGCGGCTGCTTCCCGGACAATTTGCAGGCACCACTGCAAATGCGGCTCAGCCCCGGAGCCGCCGGCGGAACCGATAATAACAGGAATCTGCCTTTCCCGGCCAGCCTTCAGCATCAGCGCCAGATCTCTTTTTACCGCCTGCCGGTCAGTAAAAGATACCCCGGCACCCAGGTAATAAGGACCGGGGTCAATGGACCCGGCATCCACCCCGATCACATGCGGGTTCCGGTCCAGCCCAGCCTGAAAGGAAGCCGACGGAAAACCGTAGCCCAGGATAGCGGTTGGCGAAAGCACGCGAATCTCATCCAAATTCAAGACACCTCTTTTGTCAAGTTAGCACCGGCACCGGCGCCGGCCCCTTTGCCGGTAATTTACGTTAACCGGCCGACAGCGTAGGTTTTCCCCTCCCGGGCCACAATAACCCGCCGGCCAAAACCGGCCACCGCCTCGCGGGCGGTCACGGTTAAATCATATGCCGGCCAGAAGTGAGTAATGACCAGTTTTCTCACTCCGGCCCGGGCCGCCAGTTCCCCGGCCTCCCGGGCAGTCAGGTGTCCTACGGCGGTGTAATCCTGCTCCGACTCCTGAACACTGGCTTCACAAAGCAACAGGTCGGCACCCCGCACCCATTCCACCAGACCCGTAAAAAACTTGGTATCGGCGGAATACACAAAACGCACTGCACTTTCCACAGCCACGGAATAAGTCGGTAACGGATGATGCACCCTGGCCATCGTTATTTTCAGCGGCCCCACCTGCACCGCCCGCAATTCGCCGGAAAACCCGTGCCGGTTGGTAATGGGCAGGTCTTTGATGTTTATGATATTAAAGGCATCAGTATGTTTTAATAATGGTTGAAAAGCCTCTTCCGGCTGGCAGGGTAAATATAAGTCCAGTTTTTCCCGGCGGGACCCGTCCCTTATACTGCCTGCAATGGCATGGCGCAGTGAGTACAGGTCCAGGTAATGGTCGGGATGTAAATGACTGATGATTACCGCGTCCAATTGCCGGAAATCCAAATGTTTTTGCAGGACTGATACCACACCGTTGCCGCATTCTATGAGTATATTGGCATCCCCAGCCTGCAGCAAATACCCGGAACAGGCGCCGCCGGCCCGCGGGTAAGGCGCCCAGCAGCCCAATATGGTCAGTCTCATAACAAGCCTCCTCCGTGTACACAACAGCCGATGGCCCCATTGTATTGCGGATGGGCGGGGACGATTACTTCCATACCGGTCTCCCGGGCCAGAATTTGGCGCAGCGCCTGATTATGGGCCACCCCGCCGGTAAATACAACGGTATCACTGGCCAATTGACGCAGCAAGGGCCGAATGCGCTTAAAAATGGTATAGTTCACCCCGGCCGCCAGCCTGTCCACCGGCACCCCTTCTATTATTTTGCCGATCAATTCTGATTCACCAAATATTGCGCAGGTAGAGTTCAGGTCTACCGGGTCATGGCTATACCCGCTCAATTCTTCCAGGCTGATGCCGAGCACAGCGGCCATGTTTTCCAGGTAACGGCCGGAACTGGCGGCACACCGGTCATTGGTCTGAAAATCCGTCAGCCGGCCGCCCCGCACCAGCGCGACCTTGCTATCCTGCCCGCCCAGATCCAGCAATGTAAAGTCGCGGAGACCGGTCTGCCAGACGGCACCTAAGGTATGAGCCTTAATTTCCGGGATTTCTTGCCCGCCTAGCAAGGCCACGGCATTACGTCCATAACCGGTGGAAACGGGTGCTTCCGCCGCCTGCGCCAGGCCCAGCCGCTGAAAATCCACCCGCAGCCGGTCATTTTGCCTTTGTGCATATTCTTTGTAAAAAGCGATAGTATCATAACTATTAAGGGCCGATATCTGCCCCCCGTCAACCGTGACAACTTTTACCTGCCGGCTGCCCAGGTCAATTCCCATGTACAAGACCTTCACCTCAACATTTCCACAAAAGCATCGATTCTCATTTTGGTCCGGGCGTCCAGGCGCAGCGGCTTATCCCCTTCCAGCGTGAGCACCGGCACTTTAATCTTTTCCCGGATAATCAGGTCCTGGATTTGCCGGTAACAAAAACTCTGGGCATAATGGATAAGGCCGTCCAGCCGGCGGCGGGCCACCTCTTTCTCCACATCCTGCAGCCGCCGGAAAATGTCGTAGGGATATGTATATAAGAGATATTGGTCTACAATATCTTCGGTTTCGTAAGGCATGCTGAATTGCCGCTGGATTTCGTTAAATACTACCCTGGCCCCACGGGATTCCAGATAAGTGTACAGGTCGGTCATGATGGGCGGTACGCCGATGTAGCCCAAACGGACAGGGGCCTCAATTTTCGGCCTGGCATCCAGTCCGGCCAGAAAATCCGCCGCTTCCCGGGCAAATTTATCCGGATCGCCGTTAAAATCACTGCATGATACCTGAAAAAGGTGATTTTCAAACCCGCCGATTTTGTTTTCCTGCCAGGTCAATTCGTCAATTTTGTGCACCAGGCGGCGCACCCCGTCCAGCCTTTCCTTCCACCGGTTAACCTCCGGCCAGGCTACCCCGAAGGCGGTCATCATTTTCTCAATCTGCAGCTGCAGCATATCCCGGTCGCGGTCAAAAGGAAATGCAAAAGGGATAAGTTCCACCCCATGCAAGTGTAAAGTTTCCATCAGGGCATGAGTATTGCTGCAGTCACCCTGGGTGACCGCCACCACCCGCCCGATCTCTTCATTGTTGATAACTGTAGTGTAAATGCCTTTAATCCAGGCGCAGAGGTTGCGCGGGTAGCCGGCCAGTTCGGCTTCTTCCACCAGACTCTGCGGATTGTCATGGGTAATAAAAACATTATTCAGATCGACCGGCGTCCAGCCGGCGGCATAAATTACCTCTGCCGGGACAGTAGTGGTAAGTCCTACTTTCTTCATTGGTATCCCTTTCTTTTTAGCAATGCTAAGGTTCTGCTCATCTCATTAGCTACTACCATATACGCCTCATCCACACCCATGCCGGGCTTGGCCAGCATTTGGTCCGGCCCGGCAGCCAGCGCGATATGCACACATACCTGCGCGGAACGGTCAGTCTCATTACAGGTGCCGCCCAGGTAAGCGCCAACCCCTTTGCTTTTAGCATAAAGCACAGCAGTGACGGTATTATTAATGCCGCCCAGGTCCGGCGTCTTTATCTGCACCATATCCGCTGCTGCCGCATCCACAAATTCCTTAATATCTTCCCAGGTGTTGCACCATTCATCAGCCACAATTTCTACCGGCACCCCTTTTTGCTGCAGCAGCCGGCGTAGCTGCAGCAAAGCCTCAATCTGGCCGGGTCTATTGCCCGCATCCACCGGCCCTTCAATCCGCAGCCGTAACGGCTCGGCCGCCTGGCCCAGAGCCGCCAGGTAATCAGCCATGCGCCCGGGGTCATCATTGAAGGCCTGACCGATGGTGCCATAAACGTCTATATGTAAAACAGGCGCATACCCTGGTTCACCCAGTTCCCGTACCCGTTCCCTGAGCCAGGTAACATAGGCGGCCAGCAGTTCACCGTGCCGGCCAAGTTTTGTTTCCACATTGTTGATCAAACCGTGGGGCAATACCTGCGCCCGTTTTAGGATGGCTTTGTCGGCATTGATGTAACGGTCATCCCCGGTCTGCACAAAAATCGGTATTGGCCGGTCAGTCAAGACAGTATTGTATTCTTCCGCCAATACCTCGGCCATGGTCAGCCGGCGGGACCTGGCCACCGCATCCAGCAAGGCCTGGGTAACACCGTAGCGGATAGCGGTATGCAGCCGGCTGCCGTCCGGCCGGCGTAAAATATCAAACTCCTCCGCCAGCGGGCGAAAAGCTTGCAGAACACGCCCTTTTAGCCGCGGCACGACTTCCCGTTCCAGCAGCGGAACAAAATCCCCGGCCAGAAACAGCGGGTCCCGGCCACCGGCACCGGAATATTGCACCGCCGCACAGTCACCGTACGCTATTTGGCCGTCATCTAAAACCAGCATCACCGAGATGGCTTCACCCCGCTGCCGGACCGCCGTGAAACCCGGCGTCTGCGGAGTACCCCGCAGCGCAAAGCCGTCAGCGGCAGCACCGGCTTTGATGGCTTTTTGGTCATCAAAATAAAAACCGGTAACGCCGTCAGAAACTATAACGTCAATAATTTTCATCTCTATCGCCTCGGCCGGCCAACCAGCATTCCTTTGCTGATGGCATAAATATCGTCAATGACCATCTGAAAACCCGGTTCCCGCTGCTCTGCCCGCCCGCGGGCGGCAATCTGCTCACGGTGATAATCAATAATCAGTTTCGGAAAAGGCAGGTTGCCAAAATCCAGCAGCCGCACCGCACCGCCATTATCCCGGGCCGGCAGCAGCCGGCCGGCATTGAACCGGCTGGGGGCAAAGGGCACGTCCAGGGTGCCGGCCTCAAAGGCCCGTACTGCCCCTATGGCTATATCTCCATTACCCAGTTCCAAGGCCCTGTCCAAAATAGACCTGGTCTCCAGAGCGATGACTTCCATTTCCCGATTGACCTCTTTGGTTTCCGGCAGCGCCTGGTCCCGCAGCATATTGAGCACTTGTTTGGTGGCCCTAAGTCCGGCGGCATTAGCCTCTTTGGTTGGAATGCCTAATGCCTCGTGAGGTGTTTTGACAATTACCTTAGTGGCTTTGGCCAGGGCTGCTGCGGCCGCACCCCAAGCAATAACACCGTAAGCCTTGGCCTCATCCTGAGGAAACCCGCCCATCCACTGATGAAAAACAGTGGTTAACTGAATACCGCTGTAACCAAGTTTGGTCAGGTATTCTGCCGCCAACACCGGCAAGCTTTTCAGGGCGGCAACATCCTGCAGCAGGTTGCCGCCCTGCCCGTAACCCAGAGTCAGGCTTTTAACTCCTTGTTCGGCTGCCAACACCGCCTCAATAATGCCGATGCTGTGTGATATACAGGGTGGTACCAGTGTACCGGTCAGCGGCCCGAAAGGTTCCCGGTTGACAGGCAGCCCTTTTTCTTCATAATAACCCGTTAATCGGTCCACATACTGCCAGTCGGCGATGCTCCGGGCCAGTGGCACGTCTTTGGCATAAGGAATATTGTAAGAAATACCCCCGCCTTCAAAAGCGGTAAAGCCCCCGGCCAGGCTGATTTCCGCCAGCAGCCGGGCATCTGGTGTGCCATGCCGGACCTGGATAGGCAGTCCGACAGCCTCCGTCACCTGCCGGCAAGCGGCTACCCCGTGGTTGACAGCCGGAAATCCATTTAACAAGGAACGGCCCTGCACCCGGCTTTCTTCGATCCCCTTTTGGGCCTCAGTATAGCGGTTCAGTCTGGTATAACTGTCTATCGTAGTCGGCAGCAGGTCTGCTGCACCTTCATCCTCCAGGTATGTCAGCAGTTCAATTAAATCTTCAACTAACGCCACCCCCGCCCTGGGCTGCGCTAGGGTAATCCCTTCTGCGGCGGCCCGGGCCAGCCGGAGGGCAAAATTCCGTTCCGGCGGAATACTTGCCTGATAAGCAACCGCCTCATCCAGGTCAAGATCCCGGCCGGTGGCCCAGCCGGCCAGAACTTCATCTCTTTTTTTAAGAAAAAGACCGGTTTCTATTTTTTGGTTGCTAATTTCCGAACCAATGCCAAATACCAAGAACAACCCTCCTAAATTTGTTGCAGGTACTTTTTCATCATCCGCAGGGCCTTGTCCGGATATAACCCGGCCAGCAAACCCATAGCGGCCAGAATATATAATTTATCCACCATCAGCACCGGCTGCCGGGGTTTCAATAGTGCCGGCCGGTCCTGATCAAAAAGGGCGCCCCGCAAAATCCCGGCCGGAGCGGGATGATCTGTAATTACGCCGCCGGTGCCAATAAGATACCTGGCCGCGGTTAGGTCCTTGCCATACTGGACATAACTCGCGCCAAAGGGGGTATAAACTACTTCCACTTCACCGGCATGGCGTTCCATCGCTAATTCGGCAGCAGTACGGCCAAGACCGGTATCAATCCGCTGTTCCGTGTCGTTGGCCGGCACTTTGTCCGGGTGCCGGGCCAAAAGATGGACATAACTCCACAAATCGGCATCCGGCACACCGATGTTTCGTTTGATTTTATAGTCCCCGGCGGCTTCATAAAGGGCTGCGGCGCTATACCGCATCCCCAGGTCACCCTCCACCGTACGTTTGGCCAAGGGTTCCGGCAGGCCCTTTAATGCCACCCCTGCGCCTGTAGGATAGCCTGCCGCAATAGAATGTACATCGGTGGTAGCGCCACCGATATCAATAACCACCAGTTCACCCCAGCCCGCTTCCCCCGGCACCCCTTCAGCCAGCAGGCGGGCGGCATCTAATACTGCTGCCGGGGTAGGCATTAACACCCGGTCAATATACGTTTCAGCTTTATTTAAACCCTTGGCCAGCACTATCCGGTCCAGAAAAATATCCCGAATAACTGTGCGGGCAGGCTCCACATTCAGGCTGTTTAATTCAGGCATCACATTCTCAGTAACGGTTACCGGCTTCCCCGCCTGTTGCAGGAGGCCGGCCACCTCATCGGCAACAGTTTTGTTGCCGGCCATTACTACCGGTGCCTGGATATCGGACGCTGCCAATTGGCGGGCGTTATGCAGGATAACTTGCCGGTTACCGCCATCCGTACCGCCGGCCAACAGGATGATATCCGGCTTTTGTAAGGCTATTTGATCCATTTCGGCCGCGGTTAACTCGTGCGAATATACCCCCAGTACCCTGGCCCCGGCACCCAAAGCCGCCCGTTTAGCAGCTTCCGCCGTCAAATCCGGCACTAAGCCCACCGCTATCATTTTCAGACCGCCGGCGGCACTGCTGCAGGCAATTTTATGCCGGTAACGCGGGGCGCTAATATTCATCCGCTGTTCCAGCAGCGCCACCGCCTGCCGAAGTCCCTCCATGATATCTGTTTCCACTGTGGAAAAGGCCCGGGCAGTGGCCAAAACAGTTTCCGCTGCCAGGTCCACAGCGGTAACTTTAGTAAAAGTGCTGCCAAAATCAATCAATAAGGCAATTTCCATAACTATCCCCCATCAGGGTTGCAAGTCCTGCCGCAGTGCGGCAATAACCTCGTCAGGCAAGGTGCCGGGCGGAAAAGCCCGGTCAAAACCCATGTCCAGAAACTTCTTTGCCACAACCGGCCAATCCTGTTTGCCAACTACCAAATTGCCTCCGACATACATCAGGATATCCCCGAGACCTGCTTCCATGCATTTCTCCCGAAGTCCCCGGCAATCCAATTCACCATGTCCGTACAAAGATGAAACAAGCAGGGCTTGGGCACCGGTCTCAATGGCAGCATCCACATACTCCTCCTGGGCAGCCATCACCCCGATGTTAATTACCAGGTAACCCGCCTGTTCCAAAGCATAGGCCAATATTTTGTTACCGATGGCGTGCACATCGGCACCGATTACTCCCAGCACCAGGGTCTGCCGGTTCATAAGCTGCCCCCTTTTAGGGTATCCCTGTTTTAATTACTTTTCCCCGAAACAGTCCGGAAATACATGTTACTTCTGTTTCAATTCCAAGAGCGCGGTTTTAACAATATTTATCGAACCCATGTCCGGCAGGTAGCGAAATTCAACCACCTTTTTGTTTTTGCCGCACAGGGCAGCCACATCTTTTTTGCGGTGCGGTGAGACCACTAAGGCGTCGGCACCGGCCACAAAAGCGGCCAGTTCCTGCCCATCTTTGGCAATGGTGGTTCTAACCTGCAGGTGGTTAATTCCGGCCTGGCGCAAAGAATTTTTTATTTTGGCCACAAAGGTGTCGGAAGCACAGATAATTCCCAAAATGCTGTCTTGCGGTAGCCGGGCTATTTTTACAATAGTTTCCAATTGAGGATTTAAGGCAATACCTATCAATTCTTTTCTTTTATCAGCAATCAGCCCCCGCACCTCCTCAAGGTGAAAAAAAGTGGTCAGCACCAGCCCGACATCTGCCAAAGCCCCGTTAATTTCCACCGGCCGGAAACGAAAATCCTCCAATAGCACAGGCATAATAGCCACCCCGGAATCAAGGTGTAATTCGCTGGAAAAATACAACAACTGCTCTTTGTTGCACTCCACAAAAGCTACTTTGACCCGGCTGAGCATTTCCTTTTTTTCAATTCCCCGTTCGTGGGTGATGGCCACAAACTCGTCAATGGTGAAACCCAGCTCAGCAGCTTCTTCCATAGCTATATCGACAATTTTCAGGAGCCTGTCTTTTCTGCCTTCCCGCCGAATCACGGCATCACTGTCGGTAACAAAAGTCCCCCGACCCTGGGTGGAGATTAGAATTCCCTCCCCTTCCAATTCTTTGTAAGCTGTGCTCACCGTGTTCCGGGAAAGTCTTAGGCTTTCGGCCAGTTCCCGCTCAGTGGGGATTTTCATGCCGGCTTCCCAGGCCCCGGAGCGAATCATATTTTTGATCGTTTCTTTAAGCTGCAAGTAAACGGGCAACCCTTTTTTGCGTTCAAATTCAATAGCCATGATATTACCACCTATCCACCGGAATTGGAAAAATGTCGAAATCAGTATAATATATTCTTTGTCTGACCGCCCGTTCCTGCCTGCGAGACGAAAGAAAAACAGCACAAAAAAAGAGCCGCCCCTAAGTAAAACTCCGGGGCGCTCCCTTTAATTGAAAATTTCAGACCGCTTTTGCCATGTCAGGATTTATTACCTTTGCCAAATCCAGTACCAGAATTAATCCTTGT
Organism: uncultured Eubacteriales bacterium; assembly: GCA_964636895.1. GTDB lineage: Bacteria > Bacillota > Thermincolia > Thermincolales > CAZWUW01 > CAZWUW01. The sequence goes on along the minus strand of CAZWUW010000057.1, from coordinate 6,433 downwards.
TCCATTTTTGCAATACCGGCAATATAGTTTGCATCCACACCGGAAGAAATCATAGCCGAAGGCTGTTCCAACACGTTGCCGGGAATGTCTAAGACTTCGGAAACTCCGTCCACCACAATGCCGATGGTGTTGTCATGTACTTCCACCACCACAATCCGGGTATTTCTGTTTCTTTCCACCGCTGGTAAGCTGAATTTTTTCCTGAGGTCGTAGATGGGGATGATATGGCCCCGCAGATTTATTATTCCTTCTATTTGCTGTGCGGTTCCCGGTAGTTGCGTGGTTTCCTGATAAACTATTATTTCCTTTACAATGTTGATTGCCAAACCAAAAATTTCCGCACCCAGTTTAAACACCACATACTGTTTTTCATCATAGGTATTGGCATCCATAGTCTTCACCTCCATATTGTCCATGTAAAAATCATCTACATCGACTACTTGGACTACTATGCTTTCTAATCACGAGATTCCTAAACCTTAAATCTGGTAATCAGGTTTTGCAGGTCAACAGCCATCTTTTCAAGGTTTGCTGCGGCAGCGGCAATTTCTTCTGTAGAGGCGTTCAACTCTTCAGTAGATGCGGAAACTTCTTCTGCGGCAGCACCGCTTTCTTCGGATATGGCCGCAATGTTCTGCATGGCGTCCATGACATGGTTGCTGCTGGCCGTCATCTGCTCGGTGGCGGCGGTATTCTCTTCAGTAATAGCAGATACATTGTCGATAGCCCGAATAACCTCGGTGCTGCTGGCGGCCATTTGTTCCGAGGCGGCGGAAATACTTTCAATCTGGTCCACCGACTGTCTTACTTGCTGTACGATTTCTTCCAGGGCCAGACCGGCATCGTGGGCCAGTTGGGCACCTGTTTCAACTTCCCCGGTGCCGACCTCCATGGCTTTGACGGCATTGTCTGTGCCGCGCTGAATATTGGTAATCAATTCGGCAATTTCCTTGGTGGCTTTACCGCTCCGTTCGGCTAACTTCCTTACTTCGTCGGCCACCACGGCAAAGCCTTTACCGTGCTCACCGGCGCGGGCAGCCTCAATAGCGGCGTTTAAGGCCAAAAGATTAGTCTGCTCAGCAATATCGTCAATCACCTGAATAATCTCGCCAATCTGCTGAGAATGCTCACCCAGTTCCTTTATCTTGTTAGCGGTGTCAAAAACCGACTGTTTGATTCGTTCCATCCCGGCAACTGTTTTTTGTACCGCTGCGCCACCTTTTTCTGCCACTTCGGCGGTCTTGATGGCCCCTGTCGAAACGGCTTGAGCATTAGTGGCCACATCCTGCGTAGCAGTCGCCATCTGGTTTACTACATCGGCCGTCTGCAAAACATTCTGCGACTGTTCCTGGGCGCCTTTGGCAATCTGGTCTATGGCCAAAATCAACTGGTTGGTAATCTCTACAGTCTGATTAACATTGTTAGTTTGCTCATTATTGCCTTTTGCCACTTCACCCACAGCGGCGGCTACCTGCTGGGTAGCCAGGCTGGCCTGGTTGGCGTTGGCCGACAACTGCTCACTGGTGGAGGCCACCAGCTGGGAAGAGTCATTTACTTTAGTAAGCACATCACGCAAATTTAAGACCATAGTCTTAAAAGCTTTGCCCAATTCTTCCACTTCATCACCGGTATTTATATCCGGCACTTCCCTGGTCAGGTCGCCATCAGCTACATAACCGGCCACTTCGGTTATCGTTATCACCGGGCGGGAAATCTTGCGGCCCATATAAAAACCGGCGGCCAGTCCAACTGCAACTGCCAGGATAGAAACCAGATACATATTCCGTTGATCCTTTTTAGCCTTATCTTTTGCGTCACCAATATTTTGTTTAATCAACCCATCGTTTAAGGCGATCAATTCAGCCTGGGCGGCCTCAAACTCTTTAATCGCCCCGCCGGCTTTAGAAATATAGACTGCTGCCTCCGCATCCCGCCGGGCCCGGTAGAGCTCAATAATTTTTTGGGCGTTTTCCCAGTATTTTTTATCGGCATCATTAATTCTGCCATATAATTTTTTCCCCTGTTCAGTAGTCAAAAGCCCGGCCATTTCCCCTTTAACCTTTTCAATTTCCGGCCGGCAAACATCGGTCAGGGTTGTTACCGCTTCTTCCTGCCGGTAGAGCATAAATCCTCTGACATTAATTATTTGCTTGCGGATATGGGAATCCAGTTGCATAATACCGACTGTCACCGGAATCCGTCTATCGAGTACATATTCATAATTCTGTTCTACCTGCTTCATCCCATTTACCCCGACCATGGCCACAACCGCCAGGATTACCAGTATAACCATATATCCCAGAATAATTTTGGTACCCACTTTCATTTTCATTGTCTGCATTAAGCCTAACCTCCTCGTATCTGTTTTTTTGTAATACCCCCGGTTGCCTCCCCCTTAGGCAGCGCATGTTATAAATTTCACATGCTTTTGTATTATATCTATGCAAAAAGCGCGCCAACTTCCCAAGACACTAACAATTATGTTGACCAATTTCGACATTGTTTTACAATTGTGCAATTGTCAAGGTGATGGATATGCAGCCTTTTTTGATTAGCTGGGGCAAAGGGTTAAAAAAAATGTACGTATTGGTACACCTCCGGGTACAGGTGTACCAATACGTACAATGGGTAAGTATAACGGCAGAAAACAGCGGGCTATTAGCGGACTGCCCGCTCCCCGGCAATTAGCTCAAGGGCAGCAAACAAACCGGTAATTTTCAGCGGCTTTTCAAAATAGGCGTAGACCCCGTATTTGCTGGCTGTAACTGCTTTTTCAGTATCACCGTAGCCGGTGCATATAATCACCTTTGCTTCCGGATTATGTGCTCTAATTGCCTGCAATACCTGCATTCCGTTCATTCCGGGCATTTTTAAATCAGTAATTACAACGTCATAGGGCTTTTCCTGATAAGCCTGTACAGCAGCTATGGGATTGATAAAGGTTTCACAATCGTGGCCCAGGGGTGCAATGACAAAAGCTAAACTCGACAGACAGGTTTCATCATCATCTATCAGCATAATGTTCATGCTAAAACCCCCTTCACCCGGCAAGGGCCAATACGGCTTGCGCTGATATTCAGATGCAAAAAACATGCCATTGCGGCATGTCATATTTTTACATTATACATCTTCATGGTCATCAGAGGCAGGTTTGTTTTTTATACGTTCCAGCCGGCAGTATAAAGATCGCCGGGAAATCCCCAGATAACGGGCGGCCTCGCTTTTGTTACCCTGATGCTTGGCCAGCGCCCGCAACACAATTTCATCTTCATATTTTTCCAGCGGCAGTTGCCCTTCAGGCAGGGAGAAACGCAGCGGGTCAACTACCGGCAGCGGACCGCTCTGCGGAAATTCACTGTTGGTTTTGGACTTTGTGATAATCCCCAGGTGCTCAGGCAGCAATTCCAGGTCATCATGCATAAAAGCTACCCACTCCATGGCGTTTCGCAATTCCCTGACATTGCCCGGCCAGGGGTAAGCAAGCAGCACACCGGCTGCAGCGTCACTGATGGCCCTAAATTTCTTACCCTTTTTGGCGGCCAATTCCGCCAGAAATATGCCGGCTAAAGGCAGTATATCCTCCATCCGCTCCCGGAGCGGCGGAATAACAATCCGGCCTACATTGAGGCGGTAGTATAAATCTTGCCGAAACAGGCCGTCGGCCAGCCCCTTCTCCATATCTACATTAGTAGCACAAATTATGCGCACATCGGTTTTGATTTTTTTTAAACCGCCCACCCGGTAAAACTCTTTTTCCTGAATCACGCGTAGCAATTTGGCCTGTAGATGCACCGGTAGCTCAGCTATTTCATCCAGAAAAAGGGTGCCGCCCTGGGCCATGTCAAGTTTACCCTTTTGCCCTTTGGCCAGCCCGCCGGTAAAAGCGCCGGCCTCATACCCGAACAACTCACTTTCAAAGATAGTGGGGGTAAGGGCTGCGCAGTTAAGATCAATAAATGGAGTGGTGACCGGCAAATCTCCAAAATGTATGTACCTGGCAATCACTTCTTTGCCGGTGCCGGTTTCGCCCTGGATCAAAACCGGGATGCTGCAGTCAGCATGCAGCTTAAGGGCCTGTTGAAATATTGCCGCCATTTTTTCCGAAAAAACACCGATGCCGTCAAGACCCACGGTTTGGGCATAAGCTTTTTTTAGGCGCAATAATTCCTGCTGGGTCTCTGTGGTGGCTGCTTTAACCTGTTCGTCAAATTTTTCAGTTAATACTCTGTGCTCCCACCGCAACGCCTGATGTGCACTAATGCGCTCCGTGACGGCAGCCAGTACTTCAACATGAACAGGCTTTAGCAGATAATCATACGCTCCCGCCCTTAAGGCTTCAATAGCTGTTTGCATGTCACCGTGGCCGGTAATCAGCACTACGTCTACATGCCGCTCGGACTGCAGGGAAGTAATAGCGCGCAGCAACTCCAGTCCGGACATTTTGGGCATCTGGATATCGGACAGCACCAAGTGAAACTCCCCGGCCTGAAAAACTTCCCACGCTTCCCGCCCATCACTGCAAACCACTACCCGGTGGCCCAGTTCACTTAAAAACTCTTCTAAAGAGTCACGGCAAGCCCGGTCATTATCAACAAGCAAAATATTCACAGCTGTTACCCCCGGTATCATTATTTGGCTGGTGAAATTGGTATTTGCACTTTAAAAGTAGCCCCGCCTTTTTCATTTGTCTCAATAAAAATCTGTCCGTTAAAAGACATTACAATGGCGCAAACAATAGATAAGCCCAGGCCCATCCCCTCCCCCGCTTGCTTGGTGGTAAAAAAGGGCTCAAATATTTTTTCCTTGATTTCTTCACTCACCCCGGTGGCATTATCACTGATTTCCAGTATGACATAGGGTATTTCCGTCCGGGTCACACAAATTATTTCTTTGTGGGTTTTATCCAGGGCATCCAGCGCCTGCATGGCGTTAACCAGTAAAACAATTATCACCTCTTCCAGGCGGCCGTTTTGCCCCTGGACCGGCGGCAGGAAAGCAGCCAAAGACTTGTTTACCTGTATGGCATGGGCCTTTAGTTGACTACCCAGCATTTGCAGCGCGCCTTCCACGGCATTGTTAAGATTGCATGGTACAAATTCGGCACTGTTTTCATTTCTGACAAAGGAACGGAAATGCCTGATGGTTTCTTCAATCCGGTCGGCCTGAGATGATATGCTCTGCATTTTTTCAATGACCATTGGCAGTTCAAGCTGTTTACCTTTTTTATGCCAGTAGAGCATACCGTCCACAATTATTTTCAGGGCATTCAGGGGCTGGTTAAGCTCATGGGCCAAACCCGCCGCAAGGGTGCCTAGGGAAGCCAGACGTTCGGCCCGCTCCAGCTTTTTTTGGGCTTCCGCCCTGGCGGCTGCAGCTATATAAGCAGACCTGCGAATTCGTTGGGCTGCCATAGCAAACACTATGGTTATGATACTTAAACACAGGGTAACGGTAATGGCAAACAGCCGCATACCCTTTATCTTGTTTGCCGAGATAAAAAGAACCAGCGACCACCCTTCCCGGCCAACTGCGCGGCGCGTAACCAGATATTTATTACCGGCAATTACAAGCTCCGCCCCGTCTGTGGCAGCCTGTGCAATCAAAGCGCCCTTTTGGGCGGGCCGTAGATTTTTATAAAGCAATTCCGGGCGACTGGACAAAAAAATCAATTCATGCGCATCCACTAAAAAATATACGTCTTTCTGTTTGAACTCTGCCTCCAGATAGCGAATGCCTTTTTCCAGCGCCAGTACGCCGACAACCTGCCCTTGCTCGGACCGCACCGGAAAGCTTAGATAATAGTCCCGGTCATCCTCCTGAAAGCTTTTGGCAAAACGGAAACCCGGCCGGCCGGCCAAAGCCTCCTGAAAAAAAGGATATTGGCTATAGTTTTTTTTCAGGCCGGCGGCCCCCCCCGGCTTTTCGGCAAATGCTGTGACGGCGCCGGTCATATCAAGCAATAAGCAGGCCTCGGCGCCTCTCACCCCGATAAACCGGTCCAGGAGATAATTAGCCTCAGCGATATCACCGGCATTTTTAGCAATCAAAGCATTGGTTATCCATTTAGTACCCGCTATCGTCCGGACAGCCCTCTCATCTTCCTCTATCTCCTGCAAAAAGCGGGTTAAAATGGCATTGGCAGCGCTAATTCCCCTTTGCCTGATCTCATCCCGGGTGATATTGCCTATATATTGTGTTGCTGCCCAGCCCAAGCCTACAATAATCATCAGCGTTACGGCAGCCCGGATGGTGATCTGCCTTGCTTTGGGGTCCGGGTCAGGTTCATGCCGGTTATGGGCCTGTGCATAAGCCCAAAGAGTCAACGTAAGACAAATAATAAGAAGTCCCTGTATAATTCGCACAGAGACATACATATGTTCAAAAAACGCGGTTACGTCAAGGGGCAGCCGCAGAGGTTTATCGCCGGGCATTA
>CAZWUW010000056.1:0-20592 GCA_964636895.1 uncultured Eubacteriales bacterium | reverse complement strand
ATAAGATTGCGGACGAAACGGTTGGTGTTTCAGGTGACGAAATCCTGCCCTTCCTAGAGGAAAAGGGTCATCCGGCATTAGCCTTAGATCCGCTGATGTAGTTTATTGTTCCTGACGGAATTGTTTGATTGGTGTGGCCGCCTTATTAGGTGGCCGCATCAATCAAATTTCCATGTAACACAATAAATACATAATAAAGAAAGGAGATTGGAGAATGGGTTTAACAGGTTTAGAGATTTTCAAACAACTACCCAAAAAGAATTGTAAGGAATGCGGTCAGCCTACGTGTTTGGCATTTGCCATGCAACTGGCTGCCGGTAAGGCAGGCCTCGATGCTTGTCCGTATGTTAGCGATGCCGCACGGGAAGCACTGGATTCCGCTTCCGCTCCCCCCGTTGCCCTGATCAAGATTGGAGCAGGGGAGAAGGCAATTGAACTTGGAAATGAAACGGTGCTCTTCCGTCATGATAAGAGGTTTGAACACCCCACCGGTATTGCCGTTGAAGTTAAGGATACCGAAGATGTTAAGGCCAAAGTTGAAAAAATCAACAAGCTTGTCTTTGACCGTGTAGGTCAGACTCACGAAGTTAACCTGGTTGCAGTTGTCAACGAATCCGGTGATGCTGCTAAGTTTGCTGATGCTGTTAAGGCAGTTCAGGAAAGTACCGTATATCCGCTGGTGCTTATCTCCAGTGATGCGGCTGCTCTGGAAAAGGCTCTGGAAGTTGCCGGTGCCAACAAGCCGGTGGTTTACGCCGCTGACGTTAATAACTATGAGGCTGTAACCAATCTGGCCAAGAAATATGATGCTCCGTTGGTTGTTAAAGGCAATGACCTGAACAGTCTGGCCGAACTGGTAGAGAAGGTTGTAGCCCTAGGCTACAAGAACCTGATTCTGGATTCCGGCGCCCGGGAAGTATCCAAGGTGCTGGCTGACCAGACCCAAATCCGGAGATCTGCTCTTAAGCTGTTCCGGCCTTTTGGCTACCCGACCATTGCTTTTGCCGTTAATGACGACCCCATCAAGGAAGCCCTTGACGCAGGTATCTATGTTTCCAAGTACGCCGGTATCGTGATTGTTAGAAGTGCTGAACCCCAGCACATTCTGCCCGTTATCACACTGCGCCTGAATGTTTACACCGACCCGCAAAAACCGATTGCTGTTGAAACAAAAATCTACGAACTGCTTAATCCGGGTCCGGATGCACCGGTACTTGTTACCACCAACTTTTCACTTAGTTATTTCTGTGTTGCCGGTGACACCGAAGGTGCCCGTCAGCCTGCTTATATCGTACCGGTTGATACCGACGGTATTTCCGTCCTCACCGCTTGGGCGGCCGGTAAATTTACTCCGGAAACCATTGCCGATACTGTTAAGAAGCTTGGCGTAATGGATAAAGTTAACCACAAGAAAATCATTATCCCTGGTGGTGTAGCAGTATTGAGCGGTAAAACTGCCGAGTTGTCCGGATTAGAAGTAATCGTAGGTCCGCGGGAATCCTCAGGCCTGCCGTCCTTCTTTAAGAAGGTATGGAATGCGTAATTGGTAATAAATATGATAACTGATGAAAGGAGCGTAAAAATGGCTGTTAATTTAATAAAGGAAAGATGGACCAGTAAAGTAGCAGAATTGACCATCGGCGGCAGTCTTAAGGTTGGGGGTGAAACCACCCTGCCTTTCCTGCAGTTTGAGGGTGAGGTTCCTAACAAGCCGATAGCAGTTCTGGAAGTATTTGATCAGGAGCCGGTTGATTGGCCGGAGATGTTAAAAGAAGCTTGGGCTGGGGTGCTTAATGACCCCGTTGCATGGGCTAAAAAGTGCGTGGAATTAGGTGCTGATGCTGTTGCCCTGCGGCTGATGAGCGCTCATCCGGACTGGAGCAATGCCTCCGCCCAAGATGTGGCCAAAACTGCCAAGGCTGTTGCTGATGCTGTCAGTGTTCCGCTGATTGTTCTCGGCTGCGGCGTAGAAGAAAAAGACGGTGAAATCCTGCCGGTTATATGCGAGGCCTTAAGCGGTAAAAACGTTTTGATTGGCTGCGTAACTCCGAATAACTACAAGTCTGTTACTGCTGCCGCTATCGGTGGGGGTCACAGCCTGATTGCTTCCTCCCCGCTGGATATCAACCTGGCCAAGCAGTTAAACATCCTGATTACTGAAATGGCTATGCCAGTTGACCGGATCAGCATTGACCCGATAGTTAGTGCTCTGGGTTATGGTATTGAGTATGCATACTCCATCATGGAGCGGGCTCGTATCGGCGCACTGACCGGTGACAAGATGCTGGCTGTGCCTGTAACCTGCTTTGTAGGTGCAGAAGCATGGAAAACCAAAGAAGCCAGGGATCCTGATGTTCCTGAGTGGGGTCCGCAAGCTGACCGGGCTATTCTGTGGGAAGTTATGACAGCAACCAGCTTTGCAGTTGCCGGTGGCTCCATCATGATTATGCGGCACCCTGAATCTGTTAAGAAATTCAAGGCATATATAGATGAACTGAGTGTATCTAACGCCTATTAATTTTTAATTAAGGGAGGATTGAAGTATTAATGTTTGAGATTATCGGCGAAAGAATTAACGGTCTCTTTACGGATATCCGCGAAGCCATCGCGGCCAGAGACCCGAAGCCTCTGCAAGACTGGGCTAAGAAACAAGCCGAGTCAGGCGCATACTGGCTGGATGTTAATACCGGACCTATTGCCAGCAAGGAAGAGCAAGCCGAAATCATGGCCTGGATGGTTAAGACTGTACAGGAAGCAGTAGATCTGCCCTGCTGCATCGATACCACCAATATCGCTGCCATGGAAGAAGGCCTCAAGGTTCACAAAGGTAAGGCTATGGTTAACTCCACCACTGCTGAGCAAGCCAAGATGGATGCAATCTTTCCCCTGGCTGCTAAGTACAACGCTGCTGTCGTGGCGCTAACTATGAACGAAAAAGGCGTGCCCAAGACTGCCGAAGACCGTATCGCCCTGGCTATGGAATTGGTAGCCAATGCTGATGGTTACGGTATCCCGATGCAGGATCTGTACATTGACCCGCTGGTACTGCCGGTTAATGTTGCCCAGGAGCATGGCCCGGAGGTTTTGGAAGCTTTACGGCAGGTTAAATTACTGGCTAACCCGTCACCCAAGACTACTGTTGGGTTAAGTAATATTTCTCAGAAGGCGCCAAATCGTCCTCTGATTAACCGCACCTTCCTGGCCATGGCTATGGTGTGCGGCCTGGATTCTGCAGTAATGGACGCTGATGACAACGAGCTCGTTGATACCGCTGCTACCGCCAGCATCATTTTGGATCAGTCCATCTATTGCGATTCGTACCTGAAGATTTTCAGACAGAAGTAGTAATTAACCGGATAATCAATTTACCTCAGAGGAGAGCTTCCATAAACGGAGGCTCTCCCAAATTAACTTCTCTCTTTAGGAGGAGACCAGATGGAAAATAATGTGCGAGTAGGCGTCTTTTTCTGTAACTGTAATGGAAAGATAAAAGAAAAAGTTGACTACGGTTTTATTGTCTCCGAAGTGAAAAAACTTCCTGTAGTTGAATATGTCCGTGAGAGCCAGAATCTGTGTGCCCATTTAGAAGGAGAATTAATACTCAAAGAAATTAGTAAAAATCAGTTAAACAGGGTGGTCATGGCTGGTTGTGCAGAGGCGAGAGGGGAAAAATTTTTTACTGGTGTTTTGAAAAAAGCCGGGATTAACCCGCATTATCTGTCTATGGTAAACATTCTTGAGGAATGCAGTGCTGTTCATGGAAAAAGCGCAACGGCAACAGCCAAAGCACTGGAATTAACCATGATGGGCATAGCTAGGGCGGTGCAATTAGAAGAAGTGAATTTTGGCGATTTTGCCGTAGAACGTACAGTCATGGTTATTGGCGGTGGTCTGGCCGGCCTTGAAACCGCATTGGAATGTGCTGACCGAGGATTTAAAGTCTTGCTTATTGAGAAGGAAGATAAGCTGGGTGGACGTCTGTCCCGGGTTAATTCAATTTTTGGTTTGACAGCGAAACCGGCAGATATTTTGCAGGAGAGAATTAGAACTGTTGAGAGTAATTCAAATATTGAAGTGCGGACCGATACACGACTGGCGGATCTAGACGGTGCCATCGGTGATTTTACTGCTTATCTGGCTAAGGACGGTGTAGAAACAAAAGCACGTATCGGAGCCATTGTAGTAGCCACCGGGGTTCAGACCATTTTCTGTCCTGTCAAATATGGTTTGGGGATTGCTGATAATGTTATCGGCCAAATGAAGCTGGAACGGTTGCTGGCCGACGGAAAGGATTTTACTCAGAAGAGAATATCTTTTGTAGTGGGTAAAACCACCGAGGATTATAACCTGTCCTTTATTATTGCTTTAAAAAATGCGTTGTTGCTCCGCCGGCAGTTTAATGTTACAGTGAATTTCTTTTATACGAATATCAAGGTTGGTGGCGATAATTGGGAAGCGTTATATTCCGAAGCAAGAGAAGCTGGCGTTAATTTCTTCAAGTTTGTTGATAACCTGGAAATAGTTGCCCGAAATGGTGAAATCATTGTCAATTATGAAGATCCTTTTTTACAGGGAAAACTCCCGGGAACCTCCAAAATTACCTCCGATTATATAGTCCTACCTGAAGAAATCGTACCTGCCGAAGGCACGGAAGAACTAGCCAAAGTGCTGAAAATAGAATTGGGCCTGGGTTCCTTTTTTGGGGCGGACAATGCCCACTTACTTCCTGAATACACATCCAGGGATGGCATTTACCTGGCCGGTGGCTGCCAGATGCCCTGTATGATGTCTGATATAGAGATTTCCGCCAAAACAGTTGCCGAAGAAATCCTCAAAAGACTTTATGCTGATAAAGTCCTCGTTGAACTTACTTCGCCTACCGTTGATGCCCCTAAATGTGTTGTTTGTCTTACCTGCTATCGCTGTTGTCCGCATCAAGCCATTACCATTGAACACCGGGAAGAATTTGAGAACCTGTATAAATCCGCTGCTCAGATGAATCCGTTAGCTTGCCGGCGTTGTGGTATTTGTGCTGCTGAGTGCCCTGGTAAAGCGGTGCAGTTGCCGGATTATACAGATGCGCAAATACTGGCTCAGTTGGAAGCAATGGAGGGATAAGAATGAGTAACGGAAAAGATTTTCAGCCCAAAATTGTCGCCTTCTGTTGTGAAAACTCCGGTTGGTTAGCGGCAGAAGCCGCGGCCAGGCTTGACCTCGGTTACCCGGAAAGGGTGGATTTAATTAAACTGCCGTGTTCCGGGAAAATTGATGTGCTGTATTTTATGAAGGCGCTGGAAAAAACGGACGGGGTAATGATTTTGGCATGTCAGAAAGAGAACTGCAAGTTCTTGAAGGGCAATGAGCGGGCCAAGTCAAGGGTGCTTCAGACCCAGCGGCTTTTAAAGGAAATCGGTATTGAGGAAGACCGGGTGGCAATTCATTATTTGGCGGCAAATATGGGTAACAAGTTCGTGGAAATCGTGCAGAATATGTATGATAAGGTCAGAGAATTAGGACCAAATCCTGGGAAGGTGATAAAATGATAATCGCGGAGAGAAAACCCATTGATGAGATTTTGGGCTTTTTAAGTAAGCATCAGAAAATTATGCTCCTCGGCTGCGGCGGTTGTGTTACAGTATGTTTAGCCGGCGGTGAAAAGGAAGTTGGCATTCTCGGCTCCGAACTGAGTATGGCCCGTGCTAAAGAGGGGAGACCGCTGGAAGTCGTACAGCGGACTATTGAAAGGCAATGTGATTTTGAGTACTTTGAAGGCATTCGGCACGATGTCAAAGACGTGGATGCAATTCTTTCCCTGGCTTGCGGCATCGGCATCCAGTCAGTAGCAGAGGCTTTTCCGGACAAAATTATTTGGCCGGGAGTTAACACCAGATTCTTAGGCGTAAACGTGAATGTTGGTGTTTGGGCTGAACGCTGTCAGGCGTGTGGTCAGTGTGTCCTGGATAAAACCGGTGGCATCTGCCCGGTAGCCCGGTGTTCCAAGAGTATTTTTAATGGTCCTTGCGGCGGTTCTCAAAATGGCAAGTGTGAAGTGTCACCGGATACCGAATGTGCATGGGCTCTTATTCATGACCGCTTAGCCCGTTTGGGTCAGGTCGACTCCCTGCGCGAAATATTACCGGTCAAAGACTGGTCCCATAGCAGGGATGGCGGTCCCAGAACACTGGTAAGGGGGGATTTGACTCTTGAAAGCGGGAAGTAAACTTGAACGGATGTTAGAAAGCGGTAATTTTGCTGTTACCGGTGAAATTGGACCGCCTAAGAGTTGGGATGGCGAAATTGTAAAGCATCATGCCAAGATGATGAAGGGTTATTGTGAATCTTACAATCTTACAGATAATCAGACGGCTATTGTCCGGTTGTCCAGTATTGCTGCCGGCAAATTATTGCTGGATGTGGATTGTGAGCCCAACATTCAAATTGTTTGCCGGGACCGTAACCGGATTGCTATGCAGAGTGATGTGCTGGGAGCAGCGGCGTTGGGCATGAAGAATATTCTGGCCTTGTCCGGTGACCACCAGAAGTTCGGCAACCATCCTTATTCCAAAAACGTATATGATGTTGATTCCATTCAGTTAATTCAAATGCTGGACGGTATGCGTAAAGGGTACTTCCAATGTGGAGAACAGATGAAGGGCGAACCACCGCAGCTATATATTGGCTGTGCCGCCAACCCATTTGCCGATCCTTTTGAGTTCAGGGTAACCCGGTTGGAGAAAAAGGCTGATGCCGGCGCTGATTTCTGTCAGACCCAGTGTCTGCTGGACATGGAAAGATTTGAGCGCTGGATGGAACTGGTCCGGGCCCGTGGCCTGCATAAACGGATTAAGATTTTAGCCGGTTTAACACCGTTAAAATCGGTAAAAGCTGCAAAATACATGCGTGATTATGTTGCCGGGATGATGGTTTCCGACGATATTATCCAGCGGTTGGAAAAGGCTGAGGATGTCAAAGCGGAAGGTGTCAATATAGCTATTGAGCAGATTCAGCACCTCAAGAAAATGGAAGGCGTTGCCGGTGTGCATATTATGGCTATCGCTTGGGAAGAAATTGTTCCGGAGATTGTCGAGCGGGCCGGTTTATATCCACGGCCTCAAGTGTAAACCGGGTGGCCTTAAGTGGAGGGGAACAAATTGCAAAATCAAAAAGTTGTAGTTATAGGTGGCGGTGTAGCCGGTATGACCAGCGCCCTGGAAGCAGCGGACAAGGGATTGGAAGTATTCCTGGTGGAAAAAGCCGCCGACATCGGTGGTTGGGCATACGATTACTGCTGCAAGGCTACTGACAAATGCGCCAAGTGCTCGGCATGTCTGGTGCCCCAGGCCAAAATGCACGTGGATAAAAATTCCCTGATCACCGTTTTCTGTGGTAGTGAAGTCATTGGGGTATCCGGCCAGTCCGGTGACTACCGGGTAAAGGTAAAGAAGGGTCAGGAGGTTTCTGACCTGGAAGCGGGGGCGATTATTGTTGCCACCGGCTTTAAGCCCTTTGATGCCGCGCGCAAAGGCGAATTTGGCTATGCTCTTGAAAAGAATGTAATTACCGGCTTGGAATTGGAACAGGCTCTAAACGAAAAAGGCTCGTTGGTCAGAGCCTACGGTGACGCCAAAAACATTGGCTTTATCCAGTGCGTAGGCAGTAGGGACCTGACCATCGGCAACAACTATTGTTCCAAGGTATGCTGTATGTATGCAGCTAAGCTGGCAAAACTTATCCGGTCTGAATTACCGGACGCTGAGTTGACTATCTTCTATATGGACTTTCAGACTTTTGGCCTGGGATTTGATAACTTTATTAAATCGGCTAAGGAAGATGATCGGATTCTGTTTGTCCGGGGTATACCGTCTAAGATATTTGGCTTTCCCTATGACCGGTTGACGGTTAGGTATGCCAACTCTCTTACAGGCGAGGCTTTGGAAGATAAGTTTGATTTGATTGTGCTCTCAGCGGCGATTACTCCGGGTGCGGAAACTGAGAATCTTGCCGGTATGCTGGGAATAGAACTTGACGAACATGGTTTTTTTAAGGTGGATGTCCGGAATCCGGTGGCCACCAAACAGGCCGGAGTGTTTGTAGCCGGCACCTGTCAGTCGCCTAAGGACATTCCGCAGAGTATGGAACAGGCTAAAGCTGCAGCCGGTGCCGCTGTTAAATTTTTATCCTAAAAAACAATAAATGAATATCAGTAAAAGCAGGAGATTAGTCCTGCTTTTACTTTTTTGAGATTAAAAATTGTGGCGGGTACGGAAAAAATGGTGAATATGAAAAAATGGTGAATATGAAAATATGGTGAACATAAAAATATGGTGAACATAAAAATATGGTGAATATGAAAATATGGTGAGCATGCAGAATGGGGCAGGAAAAGCCGCCGCTTATGTCAAATAGTATAGATTGAGATGACTCAACAAGGCGGGGTTATATATGTTATGGGGAATACTTGCAGCTTTGGTAATTTGGCTGGTAGCAGTGCCGGTACTTTTTTTCTTGGCTGCTTTTGTACACGAACTGGGTCATTTCGTAACGGCTAAAATAAGTGGCCTGGATGTTGTGGGTTACAGGCTGGTTTCTGTTCCCGGGAATGCTGGTTATGTTGATGTCCGTATTAATTCCCGCGACCCTTTGATTATTATAAAAAGGGTATGCCTGCATGGGGCCGGGCCGGCAAGTCATTTGTTGCAGGTAATTATGTTTGGGTGGTTTATAGGATTGAGTACCGGTGTTACTTTAAATGGAGTATTTGTTATAGGAATACTGGTGAATCTCTATTTATTGTTGAATAACTTGTTTGCGGAAGAGTCTGACGGTTTGCTGTTGTATAAATTGTATAAATCGAGGTACTAAACTGCTATTACGTAAATCTGATAAATCTCTTGAACTATTAGAAGGATGAAAGGAGAACAATATGAGTTACCTGATGATCATATGCCTAATAGGGTTTCTAATCCTAATTCATGAACTCGGACATTTTTTGGCGGCACGCTGGGTGAAAATACCTATTGCCCGCTTTTCCATTGGTTTTGGACCTAAATTGTGGGGCTTTAGAAAGGGGGAAACAGAATACTGGCTGTCACTGCTACCCCTTGGAGGCTATGTGATGCCTGAAATCAAGGATGAAAACGAGTTTTTTCAAATTCCGGTGATGAAGCGGATTGTTTTTTCCCTGGGTGGTCCGCTGGCGAACATCTTACTGGTTTTAGTGCTTTTTGGTATATTAAATATAACCGTATCCGGTTTTTCTCTAACCGCTGTTTTTATAAAACCATTTAGCCAAACTTTAAGTGTCTTAAATCAATTTATGCATGCTATTCCGCTATTGTTTTCCCAACCTGAGAATCTGTCAGGGATTATCGGTATTGTGGCCCAAGGTGGTCAGTTCGTTGGATCCAGTATGACAAAAGTATTGTATTTTTCCATTATGCTTAGTATGAATCTGGCCATATTTAATTTATTACCTATACCTGCTTTGGATGGAGGGAAAATTATTTTGTATTTACTGGAGAAAGTACACCCCAAACTGCTGCGGCTGCATATTCCGCTGGCAATTGCCGGCTGGGTTTTGCTTGTTGGTTTGATGATATATGCAACGGCACTGGATGTCGGCAGGTACCTGACTTAGCCGCAGACAAAATTAGTGTTTATTTTTTTGACCGGCCTGTCGCAGCTGCCGGTTTTTTTATTTACACCAGCTAATTGAAGCAATTATACATCAGGCGATGATTTACTGACCTTTCCTGACCAAAAGCGTTTGAGACAAGAAAATATTGTCAATCTTATGGTTATAAGCTTGTTGATTTTTTTAACCTAAACAGTGATAATATTTTTAAAGGTCAGGAAAGGTCAATGAGGGAGGGATATAAGCTATGGAGATGAATCGCTATACCCAAAAATCAAGGGAAGCACTGGCGGCGGCGCAGCAACTGGCTGCAGAAAGATACCACCAGGAGGTTACAGCTAAACATCTATTGGCGGCATTGCTGCATCAGGAGGGGGGGATGGTTCCTCGTTTTGTGGCATATGCCGGGGTTAGTACGGAAACCCTTATTGTTGAAGTGGAAGCATTGCTCAGAAAAATTCCTGCTGTTACCGGCTATGAAGGTTCCTTGCGCCTGGGTACCGGCTTGGCCCGGGTACTGGCGCGGGCAGAAAACGAAGCCCGGGAAATAAAGGATGATTATATTAGTGTGGAGCACTTGCTGCTGGCCATACTGGAAGAAGGGGAAGCGGAAACCAGAGAATTGTTGCGGCAAGCGGGTCTTTTGCGTGATAAGCTGCTAAAGTCTTTACGGGCAGTGCGGGGAAATCAGCGGGTGACGGGCGAAAACCCGGAAGAAATTTACGAAGCTCTGGAAAAGTACGGCCGGGACCTGACTAAACTGGCCAGGGAGGGTAAGCTGGATCCGGTTATTGGCCGGGACGATGAAATCCGCCGGATAATAGAGATTCTTTCCCGGCGCACTAAAAACAACCCGGTATTAATCGGAGAGCCGGGGGTTGGTAAAACAGCTATTGTAGAGGGCCTGGCCCGGCGTATTATAGCCGGCGATATACCTGAAGGTTTGAAGGATAAATTGTTAATCACGCTGGATATGGGAGCGCTGGTGGCCGGGGCCACGTACCGGGGTGAGTTTGAGGAAAGACTAAAAGCTGTACTAAAAGAAGTACAGGAGTCGGCGGGTAAGATTATTCTGTTCATTGATGAATTGCATACCGTTGTGGGGGCTGGTGCGGCTGAAGGTGCAGTGGATGCTGGTAATCTCCTGAAGCCGATGTTGGCCAGGGGGGAATTGCGTACGATTGGGGCCACTACTTTGGATGAATACCGTAAGCATGTGGAAAAGGATGCTGCTCTGGAAAGACGTTTTCAGCCGGTGGTGGTACAGCCCCCATCAGTGGAAGATACGATTTCGATTTTGCGCGGTCTGAAGGAACGTTATGAAGTTCATCACGGGGTACGTATTCAGGACGGGGCTATTGTGGCGGCAGCTACCTTATCCGACCGCTATGTTTCGGACCGGTTTCTGCCTGATAAGGCTATTGATTTGATGGATGAAGCGGCCGCCCGGTTGCGTACGGAGATTGACAGCATGCCTACCGAACTGGATGAGATCACCAGGCGGATTATGCAGTTGGAAATTGAGGAAGCGGCTCTTAGCAAGGAAAAAGACCAGGCTTCGGAAGAACGCCGGCAAAAAATCAAGGAGCAACTGGCAGAAATGCGTGCTGAGGCCGATGTCATGAAGGCCAGGTGGCAGGTGGAAAAACAGGCCATTGGCCGGGTCCGGCAGTTAAAAAAGGAGATGGAAGAAACCCGTCAGGAAATCGAGCGGGCAGAAAGGGATTATGACCTCAACCGGTTGGCTGAGCTGCGTTATGGTCGTTTGGATGATTTGGAGCGGCGTCTTAAAGCTGAGGAAGAAAGCTTGGCCGGCAAACAAAAACATGGCATGCTGCTTAAAGAAGAGGTGGATGAAGGGGATATTGCCGGGGTGGTCAGCCGTTGGACGGGGATTCCGGTATATAAACTCATGGAAGGCGAAAAGGAAAAGTTGATCCATCTCGACGAGGAACTTCATAACCGGGTAATCGGGCAGGATGAAGCAGTGCAGGCAGTAGCTGATGCAGTGCTGCGCGCAAGGGCAGGTATTAAGGACCCTAACCGGCCGGTTGGCAGCTTTATATTTCTGGGGCCTACCGGGGTTGGCAAAACGGAGTTAGCCAGAGCGCTGGCCCAGGCTTTGTTTGATGATGAGCGTAATATGGTGCGGCTGGATATGTCGGAATATATGGAAAAACATACAGTGGCCAGATTAATTGGGGCCCCGCCGGGCTATGTAGGTTACGAAGAGGGTGGTCAGCTTACGGAGGCTGTGCGGCGTAAGCCATATTCCGTTATTTTGCTGGATGAGATTGAAAAGGCGCACCCTGATGTTTTTAATATACTGCTGCAACTGCTTGATGACGGCCGGCTTACTGACGGTCAGGGACGGACGGTGAATTTCCGGAATGCGGTGGTGATAATGACGTCTAATCTGGGCAGCCAGGAAATCCTGATGCGCCAGGAACAGGATGGCGATTTTGAACTTATGAAGGCCAGTGTGCTGGGTATCCTGCGGCAGCATTTTCGCCCTGAGTTTTTAAACCGGGTAGATGAGATTGTAGTCTTTCACGCGCTTACCCGGCAACAAATGGGGGAGATTGCCGGTTTGCTGTTGGCCAGGTTGGCCAAACGCATAGCTGCCGGAACCGGTATCAAGCTGGAGTGGGATGAAAGTGCTATTAACTATTTGGCGGATAAAGGCTATGAGCCTGCTTACGGTGCCCGGCCGTTAAAACGACTAATGCAACAGGAAGTGGAGACTCCTTTAAGCCGGATGTTGGTAAAAGGGGGAATTGCTGCTAAAGACACTGTTGTTGTGAGCGCGAACCAGGGTACATTATGCTATAAAAATCTGCATAGCGTAGTGAATAGTGAAGTTGGCCAGCCTTCTTGAGGGCTGGTTTTTTTATAGAACATTAAAAATATTGTCGAAGGATAGAGGGGAATTTTTGTTGAATGTGGAAGATTATTATAATATTTTCGGCGGGGAAAGGGGATTCCCATGCAGAAGGACTTATCATGGCAAAGGCCATTGGCGGGAAAACTGGTTCCATTTAAAATAACGGCTATATATGCACTTGTAGGTGGCTTGTGGATTTTATTTTCTGATAAGTTGCTGGCGGTGTTGATTACTAATTCAGCCACGATTACCCGGATCCAAACCTACAAAGGTGGTTTTTATGTTTTGGCTACCGCCTTGATGCTGCATTTGCTTATTTGCCGCGGCATGGCAACAGTCCGCTTTTCGGAAAAAGCATTGCGGGATTTGGCACAGGGTGTATCGGCGGTTACCGGCGCGGCTTTTTTTCAGTCACTGGTGCTGCATATCGCGAAGGTGTTACGGGTTAATTATGTAATAATTGCCCAATTGCCCCCGGATGATTATGAAACAGCAACTACTGTTGCAGTTTGTGGACGGGGTGAAATAATAGCCAATTTTTCTTATCTGCTTGCCGGCACCCCTTGTGAAAACGTTGCCACAAAAGGCCTTTGTACTTATCCCAGCAATGTTTGCGGGCAATTTCCCAATGACCGGTTATTGCTGGATATGGGAGTGGATAGTTATATGGGCATCCCCCTTTTTGATTCCTCCGGCTATGTATTTGGTATAATTGCTGTAATGGATGTGAAACCACTGCATAATCGGGGTTTTGCCGAGTCGATGCTGCGTATTTTTGCTGTACGGGCGGCGGCCGAACTTGAGCGCAAGCGCACTGAAGAGCGGCTTCAGTATTTGGCCTACCATGACCCCTTGACTGATTTACCAAACCGCACATTGTTTTATGACCGGCTTGCACTGGCCTTGGCGAACGCCCACCGTCACCGGCAAATGCTGGCGGTGCTTTTCATTGATTTAGACCAGTTTAAAAATGTTAATGATACGCTGGGTCATGCCATGGGTGACCGGTTATTGCAGGGATTTGCCGAACGGTTAACCGGCAGTCTAAGGGAAGGTGATACCATAGCCCGCATGGGGGGCGATGAATTCACTATGTTATTGCCGAAGATTGACCAGGTTGAGGATGCGGTCAAGATTGCCCAGTGTATTTTTGGGGCCATTAAAGAATCGTGGGTACTTAGTGGTTATGAATTTCATATCACAGCCAGCATTGGAATTTCTGTTTATCCTAATGATGGTGCGGATGCTGATGATTTATTGAAGAATGCTGATACGGCTATGCACCGGGCAAAGGAAAAGGGTAGAAATAATTATCAGTTATATACCCCGGCAATGAATGAAAAAATCATGGAGCGACTGGCGCTGGAAAAGAGTATGCGCTTTGCACTGATGCATGAAGAGTTTGTGGTCTACTATCAGCCGCAGGTAAATATATGCTCTGGGGAGATAATTGGCTTAGAGGCATTGGTGCGTTGGCAGCACCCAAATCTGGGCTTGGTTTTTCCGGACCGGTTTATTTCTTCTGCAGAAGAAACCGGGTTGATTTTGCCAATCGGGGAATGGGTATTGCGTACCGCCTGCGCCCAAAATAAAGCGTGGCAGGACAAGGGATACCAACCTGTACGGGTGGCGGTGAATCTTTCGCCATATCAGTTCCAGCAGCAAAATTTGGTGGAGACTGTTTCCCGGGTTTTGCTAGAAACCGGTCTGGCACCACAATGGCTGGAATTGGAGATAACTGAGGGGATAGCTATGCAGGATGTGGAGATGACCATCACGACTTTGCGTGATTTGCGGGCGATGGGGATTGGGATTTCTATAGATGATTTTGGCAGTGGTTATTCTTCTCTTAATTATTTAATACAATTTCCCATTAGCAAACTAAAAATTGACCAGTCATTTATTCGGGAAATTGAGTCCAATCCGAAAAATGCGGCTATTGTTACAACAATTATTGTGTTGGCCCAAAATCTGAAGCTGCAGGTAATTGCCGAAGGTGTTGAAAATGCGGAGCAGTTTGCCTTTCTCAAACAGAACTGGTGTGAGGAGATGCAGGGGTATTTATTTGGCAAGCCCGTGCCTGCTGAGATTATTGAAGAAGTATTAAAGGCCGGCCGGTTTTCGACTGTGTTTAATTGAGTCAGGTAAAAGGGAGGGTTATTGTTTGCAGGGTATTATTTTTGATTTTGATGATACTTTGGTTGAGGCTACGGTTTTTTTTGACCGGGCCAAGGCTGAGTTTGCGCGTAAAATGGCAGCTCTTGGGTTTCCTGCGGACGAAGCGCTGTTAGTATTGAATCGGTTTGATATCCGGAATGTGATTAAAGCCGGAGGTTTTCTGCAGGACTGTTTTCCAAAGGCGCTGGCAGAAACCTATGAGTATTTTTGTGCCACTTACCGGGCACCGGTTTGCCGGTTAACCAGAGAATGGATGGCGGACCTGGGTTGGCAGGTGTTTAAGGAACCGGTGGAAGTTATTGCAGGTGTGCCTGAGGTGCTGGAGACGTTGAGGGAGCGATTTCCGCTGTTTTTGGCGACCAAAGGGGAACCGGAAGTGCAATTGGCCAGGTTGGCAGAGAGCGGATTGCAGCATTTTTTTAAACAGGTCTATGTAGTGCCGGATAAGACACCGGCGGAGTACCGGATAATTGCCGGTGAGTGCGGATTAAATCCTGTCGGTTCATGGATTATCGGTAACAGTATGAAAGGGGATATAAACCCGGGTATTCGGTGTGGTTTTAAATGTATATATGTTCATCATCACCATACCTGGGATTATGAAGATGAGCCGGCAGTAGGTGAGCATTATTCAATAGAGGATATCAGGGAAGTGCCAAAAATTGTCTTGGCAACCGGTATAAAATCTTGCAGCGGTCATTAGGAAAAGAGGATAAAAAAGACGGATTGTCGAATTATATAAATAAATGATGGCAAAAGAGAGGTGAACGCCGTGAAGATGTATTACCGACCGGATCAGGAGCATTTGCCTTATATCCTTTCCAGTGCAGTATGGCATTATTACCAGTATACTGAGGGGATTGTGAACACGAAACAGGGCGAACAAGTCATCAGATTATTTTTAAAGGAACAGGATATCATAAAAAACAAATTTATTCCGGCCTTAAAAAGCCCGTTGCCAGGGGATAGGCTGGAAATTTGTTTTGACGACAAAGATAATGCAGAGTTATTAAATAAAATTTTACAGCACTATCTCGACGAAACCAGAGATATTTTGCAGACTATCGAGGACCCGGCGATAACAAGAAAATGTATGGAGGATGTTGATA
This sequence comes from uncultured Eubacteriales bacterium, assembly GCA_964636895.1. Taxonomy (GTDB): domain Bacteria; phylum Bacillota; class Thermincolia; order Thermincolales; family CAZWUW01; genus CAZWUW01. The sequence continues at coordinate 4,787 of CAZWUW010000056.1, read as the reverse complement.
TTATCGAAAATGAGATATTTAAAGCGGTCCATTGTAATGCTTAGCGCTCAGGCGCTTTTTTGTTTACGGGAAGTGACAGCCTTTTTAGATACGTGCGGCTGTACGGCGTTTTTGTCAGGAGGAATACGGATGGTTATACCGAAGACTAAATAGGATGCAGCAGACGGGAGTAAGGGTGATATGAAAGTATTGTTTATTCCGAAAAGGATTGTGCAGATAGTTGTTCCGGCATTGGTGTTTTTATTGCTGGTACTGGCTGTGCGCCCTGCTAAAAACGAGGAGCGCTGGCTAGAGGAAATTTACCGGCCGGGGTTGGCAGGGAAGCTGGTGATGATTGACCCGGGGCACGGTGGCGCTGACCCGGGAGCCGTAGCTGGTGGAGTTGCCGAGAAAGACATTAATCTGGCAATCAGCAGAGCGTTACAACAGGAATTAAGGCAGGGGGAGACGGAATCAATACTGACCAGGGGGGAAAAGGGCCCGTTAAACCCCGATAGCAGCATGACTTATGCAGAACGAGATAGGAATCTGGTAGGCAGAAAAAAACTGGCTGTTGATAATCAGGCTCATGTTTTTGTTAGTATTCACACCAATAGTAATGAGGACCGCCGGGCGGCCGGAGGGATTGTATATTATAGCGCGGATAACCCTTTTAATAAGGTCTTGGCGGAATTGATTCAGGAGGAACTTAATGGTTTGTATAATATGAAGCGTAAAGTGGAAGCGGCCAATTTTACGGTGGTCAGCAACAATGCAATGCCGGCAGTACTGGTGGAAGTTGGTTTTATAACTAACCCCAGTGATCGGAATAAGCTTACACAGTCTGATTTCCGCCAGGCCATAGCTCAGGCTGTAAACCGTGGTTTGATAAAATACGGGGCAAAATTGCCTGGTAATAATGCGGATAGTTCACCGGGGAGACTACCTGATAGCAATAAGAATTAGGTAAATGCCAAACAGGGGGTGCCAAATTGTTTGACTATCATATTCACCCTGGATTTTCCATAGATGCTGAAGAGTATTCCATATCGGACTATTGCCGGCAAGCAGTGGCGATTGGCCTTAGGGAAATCTGTTTTACTCCTCACTATGAGTTTGATCCGCTGCGCAAAGAGATTGACTGGTGGGTGCGATACAACGGGCGGGTGATGTCTATTGAGGAGGAATGGCTGCCTTTTTATGTTGAAGAGGTACATCAGGCCGCAGAACGATTTGCTTCATTGGGACTTGGGGTGAAAGCCGGGCTGGAAATTGGTTTTGATATAGGTCTTGAAGAGCGTATTGCCCGGGTAGCAGAAGCTTATCCCTTTGATTTTATTATTGGTTCGGTACACTGTATCGATCATGTGGCTATTTCTTCGGCTCAGGAAAGTGCCCCTTACTATGCTGTGCAGCCGCTGCAAAGAGTGGTTGAACTATATTTTGCTACTTTGCGTCAGGCGGTAGCATCAGGTTTGTTTGATGTGGTAGGGCATATGGATATTTACCGGCGCCATGGTTATAAGTTTTATGGTCCGGACATCCTGCAGGCACACCGGCCCTATCTTAGCGAGGTATTAGAGATTATGGCGGAGAAAAAGGTTGGGCTGGAGGTCAATACATCCAGTCTCCGGCATAATCAAAGGGAGTTTTATCCGAGCAGGGAGATTTTGGAATTAGCTGTAGCCGCCGGCGTTTCGGTTTTTACGATCGGTTCGGATGCCCATAGAATTGGTGAATTGGGACAGGGAGTGACAGCAGGGTTGGCGATGTTGCAGGAACTTAATACTTCGGCTGCAACTTTTTCCCGGCGAGTAGCGGGTTTATGGTCTTAATCATCAAAATATTGGTACTTATAGGTTTGCGGGCAGGATTTTGCCACAACATGTAGAATTATGTCATTATGACATAAGCGTTATTTTTTACAGCAGGAGGGGCAATATGAAGCAATTGCTGGTAAGTCAGTTGGAAGAGAATATGATTTTGGCCGAGACGGTTTTTTCGGCCAGCGGCAAACCATTGATCGCAGAAGGAACTAGGCTTACCAATTCATTGATACAAAAATTGGAAGAAATGCGGGTGGCTAGGGTTGCCATAAATGATGAGGGGACAATAAATATTGACCCCAAAGAGGTACTTCTGAACAGGGTACATACTCAAGCACTGCAGACTCTGGCTGCTTTTATTCCGGTAGATATTTGCGGTGAGCGTCTGGGGGAAACTAAAGAACGTTATGAGCGGGTTATCGACGTTTTAGAGAAGGTTGTTCGGAATGAACAGGTGGCAGCTTTGTATTTAGACTTGCGCACGGCAGATGATGATACTCTGGACCATTCGATAAGCGTTTGTGTGCTTTCTTTGATTGTCGGCGCAACTTTAAAATTACCGGTAGAGCGTTTACTTACTTTGGGTATGGCTGCTATGGTGCACGATATAGGAAAAAAATCATTGCCGCAGGAAATACTTGCCAAGCGGGAAGATTTTACAACCAGTGAACTTAAGTTGCTGCAGGAGCATACCAAACTCGGTTTTCTACGCTTACGTGAGGCAGGCTTAGATGTAGCTATTGCTAAAGTGGCGCTTTATCATCATGAACGCTGGGATGGCAGCGGCTATATTAATAAACTGGCCGGTGAAAAGATTGATTTGTTGTCGCGGATTATTGCTATAGCCGATACTTATGATGATTTAACAAGGGGACTCACTTATGAACAAAAGTATCTGCCTCATGAGGCGATGGAGTTTTTATATGGTACCGGCAATATTTATTTTGATGTCCGGGTAGTTAAGGCTTTTACTGGCAGTATTGCGGCTTATCCGCTTGGCACGCTGGTTAAGTTAAGTTCCGGGGAAATCGGTATTGTGGTAAATGTGCACAAAACCAGCGCGCCCAGGCCGATAGTGAAAATATATTTTGATAAAAACAATAATCACCTGGATTACGCCAGGCAGATCGACCTTAGCGAAGAGAAGACTGTTTTTATTACTAAGATTCTTTAGCTACGAAAGGGGTATAACCCGGATGAATTGCCGCGAGGATAAGAAAGGTAATATTACTGCCGCCTTCGGTGCCGATTTGGTTTCCTTTGGTGCCACCAGTGTCCCCAACCTGTTTTTGCAGTGTTATCATAAAATTGGTATTACCGACAGTGAAATGATGCTGATTATCCAGCTGTTACGTTTGCGGGGGGACAACCAGCTATTTCCTTCGCTGGAGATGATTGCTGCCTGTATGGCGGCTGATAATCAGAAGATAAAAAGTGAACTTGCTGCTTTAATTGAAAAAGGTGTATTAGCTGTGGATTACTATTATGACAATACTACCGGGGCGGTGCTTTCTACATACAGTTTGGAACCTTTGATGGAAAAAGTTTCCGAGATTTGGGCTTGCGATAAAGTTAAGGAATTGCAGAAAATGCGCCAGGCCATAAAAGAACAGGGGGCAAAAGCAACTTCCCAAAGAGCGCCGAAACCGGGAGGGACTCAGTTTGCCAGTTTATGTCAAGCCTTTGAAAAGGAATTTGGCCGCCCCTTGTCACCGATGGAAATTGAACAGGTGAGCTTGTGGCTGGAGGAGCATCAGGGCAAGTGTGAATTTATTTTGGAAGCGTTGAAAAGAGCGGTTATGAGAGGCAAACACAACTTTAAGTATATTGACAGTATTTTGCTGGAGTGGAAAAAGAATAATCTGCGTACGGTGGGCGCTATTATGGAGTATGAAGAGAATTTCCGGCAGCGCCAGATGAAGCGGGGGTCAGGATTTAAGGGCGAATCTGAGCAGAAAAACAAGAACAAGGGGAAAGATAAATTTAAGTTGTTATATATGAGTTAGCAGGGGGTTATAAGCTTTGCAGGATAAATATGATGAACCGGTGGCTGATAAAAGCGTATGTAATTTCTGTGGCGGCCGTGGGTTGGTCATCAAGGATACCGGTTGGGCGGAGCCTTGTTCCTGTATGAAGCAGCAGGCGGTGCAAAACAAACTGAAAAGTGCGCAATTGACCAGGTCTATGCTGGGGGCCAAATTTAAAGGGTTTGACCTTGATTATTATGACCGGGACAAGCATGATGAAACTACCGGTCGCTCTTTTTATGACCTGGCTGTAGTTGCAGGCAGGGCAGCCAAGCAATTTGTAGCCGAGGTGGTTGAAAATCCGCATTGTGACGGGCTGCTTTTCACCGGTCCGGTAGGCAGCGGGAAGACTTTTCTGGCTAGCTGCATAGCCAATGTTTTGTTGGATATTGGTAAAGAGGTATTGCTGGTGGTGGTGCCTGATTTGCTGGATGAGATCAGAGCCACTTATGACCAGGATCGTTATGACCGGGTAGTAACGGAGCATAGTGTTATAGATGCGGCAAGAAAAGTAAAAATACTTATTTTGGATGATATGGGTGCACATAACTACACTGAGTGGACCAGGAATAAAATATATAATATTATTAATTATCGTTTGAATAACCGGTTACCGACTGTAATTACAACCAACCTGTCACTGGAGAATCTGGAGGATTATTTGGGGGAGCGGACAACATCCAGGTTGATTCAGATGTGTCGTATTTACCGCCTTGCAGTGGATACCGATATACGGATCGTGAAACGCCATGAAAAAGAAATCCAGGTTAAGAAGGGTCTTTAAGTGAAATTTGTTGAGAAAAAACGCCAGGATATTATAATATCCGGCGCTTTTTTTATTACGAGATTGCATGTAATGGAACATTTTGGATGACTTTTCACAAAAGGAATGGTATTATTTAATCCTGTCTTTGACAGTTCCAGAACATAAAAAGCTTGGAAAGCCTTGCCAATA
>CAZWUW010000055.1:0-20766 GCA_964636895.1 uncultured Eubacteriales bacterium | reverse complement strand
AGCCCTTTTGGATACATTTCTCCCTTCATCTGCCATCGAATGCCGAGAGGCTATAGTATTATGAGCGCATTATGACTAATCAACATCACTTAAGAGAAGTAGTATGAGAATCAGGAAAACAGCAAAAACTGCACTATTATTAAAGCCACTCATAATTGTACCTCCTTCCAAAGAATGAATGCTCCGGATTTTTATCCGTCTGTTCGTTAGTGGGTTTCTTAATGTAGATTATGCAAATGGACGGAAGGGGGTTACTTAAAATAGCAAGACATTAAAAGTGCAACTTAAGTTGATTAAAGACCGGATTTACCATATAATAAAAACAATTTATGCAAACCACAAACGGTCATATTGGAGGAGTAATCCATGAGTATTTTTGATGGGCAGCGATTAGCCAAAGAGTTCTTTCTCATTGATACTGAGGGAATGAGAAAAGGCCGGTATGCGGATGCTTACTTTAATAATATCGCAACTATACTGTCAACCCTGGCTATGGAAGGATATACTTTTCAGGGTATAGGCGATTTGCCGGAAATTGACTGTAGCACTGTACAAAATGGGGATTTAAATGTGGAAATGCAGTTTTTTACCCGTCGTAAACCATTCAGCATAGTAGCCGGTGTAGATGAAGCATTGGCCATGCTGGCAGATTGTACAGGTTATTACGATGAAGCTGGTAAATTTATCAAGACATACCGGCAATTGCAAATCAAAGCTGTTCATGACGGAATATTTGTTGAGTACGAGGGTGACCCTAAGCATGTGCGGCCGGTTTTGAGAATTAAAGGTCGCTACAGGGACTTTGCCAGGTTAGAAACAACTATCTTAGGTGTTTTATCGGAAACAACAAGAGTGGCTACTAATGTCTATAATGTGTTACTGGCAGCGGGAGGTAAGGATGTATTGTTCTTTCCCGCAAGATTTACCCACTATAAATTGCAGTCCATCCATGGGTATGCTTATAATTTGGCTGTACAAGCCTATAATCAAAGATATGGCAAGGATTTGCGCCCTTTTATTTCTACCGATGAGCAAGGCTTAGTCTGGGATGGCAAAGGTGGCGGAACTGTCGCCCATGCCTCGATTGCCTGTTTTCTGGGGGATACGGTGGAAACCATGATGCAGTTTGCCAGGGTTATGCCGGTTGAAATGCCCAGGATAGCACTGGTGGATTTTCATAATGATTGTATCGGGGAAACATTAGCTGTAATGAAAAGTATGTATACTGCTTATTGGAAATCATATCGGAGAGGTGAAATAAAAAAAGCTGACCAATACAAGCTTTTTGCGGTCAGACTTGACACTTCCGGTGATATACGAGATGTTTCGATTCCAGCAACGGGAGACAAAGAGCAGGATTGTGGTGTTAACCCCAGGTTAGTAAGAGCCGTCCGGGAGGCAATAGATGGCGCTTACCGGCAGTGGGAGCTACCCAAGGCAGCTATAGAAGCAGCGAAGGCATGGTGTGAGCAGATAAAGATTGTAGTTACCGGCGGTTTTGACATTAAAAAAATCACCCGGTTTGAAGCGTTGGGTGTTCCCGTAGACATCTATGGAGTAGGTTCTGCACTTTTGGAAAACAGTAAAGAAAGCGGTACCAACAATGATTTCACTGCCGACATTGTGCGGGTAGAAATCGGCGGCAAGTGGCACCCGTTGAGCAAGGTGGGCCGGCAAGCCAGTGATATTTTTAATGAATCGCTTTTTTCCTGAAACGACCGCCCAAAACTTCATGAACATTACCGATAGCAACAAAAGCGTTATTATCTATTTCCTTTATTATGGAACGTAATTTTGCTAACTCTAACCGCGTGACTACTACATATAAAATGCTTTTTTCTTCTTGAGAATAGCAGCCTTTTCCAGACAAGGAAGTAACACCCCGGCCAAGTCGGGCCATCACGGTTTCCGCAATTTTTTCCGGTTCTTCCGATACTATCATCACTGATTTACTTTCCTCTAAACCGTCAATAGTTATATCAATCATTTTAAACGCAATAAAAAAAGTAATTAATGAGTACATTGCCTTCTCCCAGCCAAATACGAACCCGGCACTGCCTAGAATAAAAATGTTAAAGAACATTATTATTTCACCGACAGAAAAAACACCTTTTTTGCTTATAATTATGGCAATAATTTCGGTGCCGTCCAATGAACCGCCGTAACGGATAATGGTGCCTACGCCAATTCCAAGCATAATACCACCAAACACGGAGGCCAGGAGCAAGTCGTTTGTTAACTGGGGAACCGGATGAAGATAATTCACGCTTAGTGATAAAACAGCAACCCCTAAAAAAGTGGACAAAGTGAAAGTCTTACCAATATGTTTGTATCCAATAAATAAAAACGGCAGATTGAGCAGAAAAATAAAAAGACCAACCGAAAAATTGGTCAAATGCCCTGATATAATGGACACACCAATGATGCCGCCATCAATGATGGAATTAGGTATCAGAAATATCTCCAACGCCACGGCAACCAGCATAGCACCAAATACTATGAAGGTAGAGTTTTTAATTATTTCTATTAATGATTTCTTTTTGTGCATCTTATTCCTCCCAGGAAATATTTAGTGCATAATACATTATTTAGAGTTGTTTTCCTCTAGATTAGTCGAATTCTCTGTGTTTTAGTATATCATTTGTTTGCTTTCATGACAATATTGGGATTGCCAAGGGAAAATAGTGGCTGGTACCGTTTTATGAAAAATCAGGCGCGCATAGGTATAGTTTTTTTAAGCAATAATATCATCGTAATCAAAAAAAACGGAGGTGTTTATTATGCCAAAACAAAATAAAGAAGCAACCGGCAAGGCAGTTTTCAATACCAATAAAGATACTGAAATATCACAACCCTTGACAAAAATGCCCGAGGCTACTGGCACCAATGTATTTAACACTAACAACGATGCAAATGAAGGTACCGGGATCTCCAGACAGCCTGGTGGGAAAAAGGAAGCTACGGGTCAAAAAGCTATTAATACTTTTAACAAGTAAACAACCAGGAAACCGGAGCCTATTGGCTCCGGTTCTTTTTGTCAATAATAGGCAAATTTCCATAAATTACATGACCAGTTTTGGTAACACATGCTGCAATTTGAGGTAAAATAATTAAGTGTCGAAGAATGGATTTAGATTTCACATAAGAAGTAATTTCTTATTTATCTTAATTGAAGGTGATACTTTGTCAAAATGTAAAATAAAAGATTTCTATTTTGCAGGGACCGTTATAGGGATAGTAGGTGGTATCATTCATAACTTATTTCTGCTCCTGCTTATTAAACTTGGTCTAAATACAAGAACATTTTGGAAGGACATGGCAGATGTATTGTTCGATCCCCCGGATGTACTTCATTGGTCGGCTCAATTGCTGGGTTTAATGGCTTCCTTGGCTTTGGCTGGAATAAACGGAGTTGCTATCGCATTATTAATAAGATTAACAGGTAAAGATTACCTTTACGCCAAAAGTGTATCTGTGAGTTCAGCAATGGGTTTTTTTGTCTTTATCGTGATTTATCCTGCATTAGGATTAGATTTTTTACGTCATTCCATAACCACTAACTATGTTGCTTTTTTTACCTTTATATTTTATGGTTTCGTAGTCGGATATCTTATGAAAAAATTTACTGATTTTAGTGAGCCGAAGCCTTCTAAAAAGTTTACTATCAAAAATCAGAAGAGATGAATCATTTCTATTGCTTTTACCTTACATTCTGAAACCCACCAATTGGTGGGTTTCAGAATGTAGACAAACGACGTTTTTATGCCGTCATACATAAAGCGGCGTTGAATTTTTTAGCCTGATCTTCAAAAAGATTAGTACGGCGAGGGTCACCGGCGTCGTCTCCGTTGGGGACAGCAAATAAACCCACGCCGTTGGAAAAGACTTGGGTATAAATGGTCTGTATCGGAGCGAACACCGCTCCGGTTCTTACTGTCAATTTTTACATGTGGCATTTATCAAGGAGAATCTGAGATGTTGTCGAATTTGACTGTAATTAGCATTGGTGGTGATATATTGTCTCGATATCCCAGGATGGTTACATTCATCTGGAATTCCATTCTGGATTATTTACACTACTACTATGGTTTTCTGGCTTATAATCGGAATTTTATTTGATAGCGTCCTGAAAAGGCGCAGCAGCGGTCGTTTGAGAGAGAATTTTGACTCTGATCCGAAATTGAACATCAAACATAAATGATAAAAAGGGAGTTGTATTTAAGTGGGAGTAAACTATGAAATGCATTATATCAACAAAGCATCTGAAAAGGTGCGTATTTTTTGCTAAATTTTCCACCGTTGTGTTATAATAATAAAAGATTTCTCACGGAGGAATAACATAATGACCCAATATTACCAAATTCTCACCTTCGGCTGTCAGATGAATGAAAGGGATTCAGAGGTCCTGGCCGGTCAGTTGCATGAAATGGAATATGAAGCAACCGATATCTTAGAGGAAGCAGACTTGATCCTGTTAAACACCTGTTGTGTCCGGGAAACTGCGGAGAATAAAATCCTCGGCAGAATAGGCGATCTGAAGGCGCTAAAAAGCAAAAAACCGGAATTGATTATTGGTATCTGCGGCTGTATGACCCAGCAACCGGAGGTAGGTGAAAAGATCCGGCGCCGGGCCCCCCATGTCGAACTTATTTTTGGCACCCATAATATGCACAAGCTGCCGGAGTTAATTGCCCGGGTTAAAGAAGAACGGCAAACCGTGGTTGAAATATGGGAAACTGAAGGAGATATTATAGAAAATCTACCGTCAAAAAGAATTCCGGGTGTTAAGGCTTTTGTCACTATTACATACGGCTGCAACAATTTCTGCACCTATTGTATCGTGCCTTACGTTAGGGGACGTGAGCGCAGCCGGGAGCTGCGTGATATTATCAGCGAAGTTACCCAGCTAAGCCAGGAAGGTTATCGAGAGGTTATGCTGCTTGGTCAGAACGTAAATTCTTATGGTAAAGATATGACCCCCAAAATAGATTTTGCGGAATTGCTTTTAGAGCTAGACCTGATTGACCGTATTGAACGGATTCGCTACATGACTTCCCACCCCAGGGATTTCAATGACCGACTGATTGACGTAATTGCAAATTCCAAGAAGATCTGTGAACATTTTCATTTGCCTGTGCAATCTGGCAGCAACAATATTCTTAAAAGGATGAACCGTGGCTATACCCGGGAAGTTTATATGGAATTGACGGACAAAATACGCCGTCGTATACCCCACGCCAGCATTACCACTGATCTTATAGTTGGTTTTCCGGGGGAATCTGACCGGGAGTTTGAGGATACTATGGATTTAGTGACAAAAGTACGTTTTGACTCCGCCTTTACATTTGTTTACAACAAGCGTTCAGGTACGCCGGCAGCTGAAATGCCGGACCAGGTGCCTGATGAAGTAAAAAAATCACGTATCCGGCAATTAATATCGGTACAGAATAGCATCAGTCAGGAGAAAAACCAGCTGGAAAACGGCATAATTCATGAAGTGCTGGTTGAAGGAAAAAATAAAAATGACCCTGAGAAAATCGAAGCCCGTACCCGGACCGGGAAGTTGGTGTTGCTAAAAGGCAATCCTGACTTAAAAGGCCAACTTGTCAGGGTACGGATTACTGAAGCCGGTACTTGGCATCTGGACGGAGAATTGCTATAAAGTAAAAAACTTTAGTCAAAAAGAGGACTTATATTTCTGGTGTCGAACCGTAATAAAGACTGGAGGTGAAAATATTGTCTATACTGGATAAGGCCCGCGAGTTGGCTGATGCTATCTCAGAATCCCCGGAACTGGCCAAAATGCGGGAAACCGAAATTGCTATGGGCCAGGACGCTACGGCCCAGGAAATTATTGCTGAATTTCAGCAAAAACAACAGGAATACTATGAAATCCAGATGCGGGGTGAAGAACTAAACGATATTCAGAAACAGGTCATCGCCTCGATTGAGGATAAAATGTCCGGGAATCCGTTTATCAGCGCCTATCTGGATGCTCAGGGGAAGTTTGAAGAACTGTTGAAAAGTGTTAACTTCATAATCACCAGAGCTATTTCCGGTGAAAGCGCCTGCAGTTGTGGTTCTACATGTGGCCCAGACTGTGGGCCATGCAATTAGTCGCGCAAGAGGCTTAGATAATCTAAGTCTCTTTTTATTTATACCTTATTATGTTAAAATGAAAAGACAGAGATATTATAGCAGGTTGAGGAGGTTCGGGTTTTGAACGGTAATACCCCGATGATGCAGCAGTATCTGGACATCAAAAAACAACACCCGGATGCCATTTTGTTTTTTAGGCTCGGTGATTTTTATGAGATGTTTCTGGAGGATGCCGAAAAAGCCTCCCGGGAACTTGAGATTACGCTTACTGCCAGGGACGGTGGCAATGCCGGGAAAATACCTATGTGTGGTGTTCCTCATCACGCCGCAGATACATATATAGCCAGACTAATAGAAAAAGGGTATAAGGTTGCCATCTGTGAACAAGTGGAAGATCCCAAAGCCACTAAGGGAATAGTGCGCAGAGAAGTAGTTCGGGTAATTACTCCAGGAACCGTTTTGGATACCAATATTTTGGAGGATAAAAAAAATAATTATCTGATTGCTGTAGTCCGGGATGACCTGGGCTATGGTCTGGCTGTGGCGGACTTTTCTACCGGGTATTTTGGCGTGACTGAGATAACCGGCTACAGGGCGCTAAGCCGGCTTAGGGATGAGATCGCCCGTCTGCAGCCGGTGGAATGCCTCGTACCAATAGGCCTTGAGGAAAACAAAGAGCTTATGGCTGCCCTCCAGGTGGTTGGCATCAGGATAGTTAACCCATGTGATGTTAAGTATTTTGATCATGACATGGCCAGTAGTATCCTGACCGCGCATTTCGGTATTAATTTGTCGGCCAGTTTTGGCTGTGAAAGAATGCAGCTAGGGGTTCAAGCCGCTGGTGCAATGCTTCGTTTTTTACAGGATACTCAGAAAAATTCGCTGGCTCACCTTAATAAACTGATACCTTATACCACTGAGCATTTTATGCTGCTGGACGCTGCTACCCGGCGGAATCTGGAAATTACCCGCACCCTTAGGGACGGCTCGCGTAAGGGAGCGTTAATTTCCGTGCTGGATAATACGGTTACGGCTATGGGCGGCAGACTGCTTAAAACCTGGCTGGAACAGCCTTTGGTTGAGCAGCGGGAAATCCAACAGCGTTTAGATGCCGTTGAAGAATTGGTAAAGAACATTTTTTTGCGTTCCGACTTGCGTAAATACCTGCAAAAAGTCTATGACCTGGAACGTTTGGCCGGTCGTATAGCTTACGGCACGGTCAATGGCAGGGATTTGGTGGCACTAAAGAATTCATTGCATGTGCTGCCGGCGGTAAAGGATTTATTGATAGAGGTTTATTCGCCCGGTCTTGAGGAAATAGCCCGGCAGTTGGATATACTTGAAGATGTAGCCGGTTTGATTGCAAAGGCTATTGCAGACGATCCGCCCTTTTCCGTAAGAGACGGTGGGATTATTAAAACAGGTTTTCATCCGGAAGTTGACAGGTTAAGAACAGCCAGCAAGGAAGGAAAAAATTGGATAGCCGGGCTGGAAGCCCGGGAAAAAGAACGAACCGGGATCAAGTCTTTAAAAGTAGGTTTTACCAAGATTTTCGGTTATTATATAGAAGTCACCAATGCCAATCTGGCGGGAGTGCCGGCAGATTATACGCGCAAACAAACCCTGGCTAATGCCGAACGTTTTGTCACTCCGGAATTGAAAGAGTTAGAGGCACTGGTGCTGGGGGCAGAAGAAAAAATATGCAGTTTGGAATATGAGCTTTTTACTCAGGTTCGCGAGGAAATTGCTGCCCATATTATACGCATCCAGACTACGGCCGCTTTGGTGGCAGCCCTTGATGTTTACCTGTCTTTAGCGGAAGCGGCACTCAAAAACAGATATGTAAAACCGCAGGTAAACGAATATGATACCCTTGATATCAAGGAAGGCCGGCACCCGGTGGTGGAACAAATGTTGACCGGCAGTGCCTTTGTGCCTAATGACTGTTACCTGGACGGGGAAGGTTATCGACTGGCCTTGCTTACGGGACCAAACATGGCTGGCAAGAGCACATTTATGAGACAAATTGCTCTAATTGTACTAATGACCCAGGTAGGTAGTTTTGTACCCGCAAAAATGGCTACAGTTGGAATAGTGGACCGTATTTTTACCCGGGTGGGGGCGTCGGATGACCTGGCCACCGGGCAAAGTACTTTTATGGTGGAAATGAATGAAGTAGCTAATATACTGAATAACGCCACCGGTAAAAGCCTGATTATTCTTGACGAAATAGGCCGCGGCACCAGTACCTTTGACGGCCTGAGCATTGCCTGGGCGGTAGCGGAATATATTCTTGACCCAGGCAAAATCGGAGCCAAGACCCTTTTTGCCACTCATTATCACGAACTTACCGAGCTGGCCGACCTGTTTCCCGGTGTTCAAAACTATAGTGTTGCTGTACGGGAAAAGGGCGATGATATCATTTTTTTAAGAAAAATAGTGCCCGGCGGCACTGACCGCAGTTATGGCATACAGGTGGCGAGACTTGCCGGCCTGCCGTCAGAAGTTTTGGTACGGGCCAGGGAAATACTGCGAACACTGGAAATGCAGGAGGAACTGGCGAAAGGAAAGAGGGAGGTTGCCGCGACCCGACGACGTTCGGGGCAAACCGACAGTGACCAAATGAGCTTTTTCATTGAACCGGTAGATATTCATCCCGCCTTAGAGGAATTGAAACGACTAGATGTAATGAACCTGACCCCGTTGGAAGCAATAAATAAACTTTACGCACTGCAACAAAAAATAAAGGATGGGGAATAGAATAGCCACTTGAGTTTTGAGAAATCAGACTTTTATCAGTGATTGGTGGTGGTTAGCATGTTTATTGGTATTGACGTGGGCGGAACTTTTACGGATGCAGTACTTGTGGATAAAGGTACGGTCATAAATAAAAAAAAATTTCCCACAATTCACGGGGATTTGGTACAAAGTCTCCTGGGAGCCTTGGATCAGCTGATTGCCGGCCAGACCACCGGGCAGATAGAACGGGTGGTCTTTAGCACCACCCTGATTACCAACCTGATTGCAGAAAATAAATACAGTCCGGTGGGACTTTTCATCATACCGGGTCCGGGCGTTAATCCGGATTCATATAATTTCGGCAAGGAAACCCGGGTATTGTCCGGGGCCATTGATTACCGGGGGCGCGAAATTGTGTCCTTAAACGAAAAACAGGTAGTCGCAGCTCTGAGTGAATTTAGCGCGAAAGACAGCCAAAATTTAGCGGTAATAGGAAAGTTCTCCTGCCGAAACAATGCCCACGAGCTTTTGGTTAGTAGAATTGCTGCGACCCGGTTTCCGAACCTGAAGCTGGAACTTGGTCATCTAGTATCGGGCCAACTGAATTTTCCCCGCCGGGTTGCAACAACGCTGCTAACGGCAGCAACCAAAACTGATTTCAGCCGGTTTGTAGAGCAAGTGCAGCATGCTATGACAGAACGAAGCATCAGTGCACCGGTATATATTCTAAAAGCTGATGGAGGGACACTGCCGATAACCGCCGCCATGCAAATGCCGGTGGAAACTATTTATTCCGGCCCGGCAGCGAGCACTATGGGCGCTTTAGCCCTGCTGCCGCCAGGGCAAACTTCAGTAGTGGCAGATGTTGGCGGTACTACCACGGATTTGGCTTTGATTTTATCCGGTGAACCTTTATTGGCAGCTAGGGGTGCCCATATTGCCGGTTATCTTACTCATATTACATCATTTGCTGTTAGTTCCGTTCCTGTAGGCGGTGACAGCGCAGTCACAGTAGCGGATGGCAAAATCCGGCTGCAGGCGGAACGGCAGGGACCGGCATATGCTTTAGGAGGTCCGGCGGTAACTCCAAGTGATGCTATGCGGGTGCTTGGATACTCAGAACTGGGAGACCTGGCTAAAGCCTGGGAAGCAATGCAAAAAACCGGTCAGCCCATCGGACTTAATCCGGAAGAAACAGCCCGGGAAATTATGCAAATTGTTACTGGGCAAATAATTCAGGCTATTGAACAAATGTTTTTAACCTGGGAACAGGAACCTGCCTATAGGATTTGGCAGATAATACAGCAAAGCAAGCTGAGACCGCAGAACATTATCGGGGTTGGTGCAGCCGCCACCGGAATAATTCCCGGAGTAGCGGACGCCATGCATTGCCGGTCAATTATTCCGGAGCATGCGGAAATAGCTAACGCCCTTGGCGCTGCGGTTGCCCAGCCAACTTTGCGCATTACCTTAAGGGCAGATACAGAGCGCGGAACTTATACAATTATGGAAGACGGCGAGCAGGGTCAGGTGCCAAAGAGTGCAGCTTTTAGGGAAGAGGAAGCCATAAATCTGGCCAAGATTAAACTTTTAGAAAGAGCAGCGGCGCTTCAGGTCGGTGATTTTGCCAAAAACACGGAAGTGGTATACAGTGAGGTGTTTAATGTAATCCGAGGTTTTGGTACTGCCGGGAGAATTTTTGACGTCTGTGTACAGACACCCAGGAGCATGCTTGACGGTTTTCCTTTGGAGGTGACGACCGGTGAATAAAAACGGTAAAACCGGGCTGGTCTTTTTTCCGGCCTTTGACTGGGCTATTTCTCCCAGTCATCCGGAGCGAGAAGAACGGCTTTTGTATACCAGGGATCAGATTTTTGAAGAAGGGCTAATGGACTTGCCGGAGATTACCGAATACAAACCCCGGCTGGCCACGGCCAAAGACATAGCCAGAACCCATTTTTGTGTGCCGGCGGTTAAAGATCAAATTACCGATGCCCATCTCATTGCCGCGGGAGGCGCTCTGGTGCTGGCTGATGCCCTGATGCAGGGAGAAATCAGAAACGGTTTTGCTTTGGTGCGCCCGCCGGGGCATCATGCCATGCGGGTGGTGCACGGTAACCGGGGATTTTGTAATATAAATAACGAAGCGATTATGGTGGATTACCTGCGTCGCCATTATGGCATAAAACGGGTAGCCATCATAGATACGGACGTACACCATGGTGACGGGACGCAAGATATTTATTATCATGACCCTGATGTGCTGTTTGTTTCTTTTCATCAGGATGGACGCACGCTTTACCCCGGAACCGGGTTTACCAACGAGCTGGGCGGCCCCCGTGCTTATGCCCGCACCGTTAATATCCCGCTGCCGCCTGGTACTGCGGACGAAGGGTTGCATTATGTGCTGGATAATCTGATTTTACCTATTCTTAAAGATTTTGCGCCGGAAATCGTTATTAACTCAGCGGGGCAGGATAACCATTACACTGATCCCTTGGCCAATATGAAAGTATCAGCTCAGGGATATGCCAGGCTAAATGAGAAACTCAGGCCGGATATTGCAGTGCTCGAAGGCGGCTATGCCGTGGAAACAGCATTACCCTATGTTAATACAGGGATTATCCTGGCAATGGCAGGGCTGGACTATTCCCATGTTGTGGAACCAGATTACGACCCGCAACGATTGCGTCAGACTCCGGAAAAGACTGCTCGTATCAAAGAAGTAGTGGCTGAACTGAGCGGAATTTGGCAGCGCCGCGATGACCTGGATATTGAAGCGTTGATAAAGCAAAAGCGCTATTTTGAGCGGCAGCGTGAAGTTTATTATGATACGGACGGGATTAACGAATACCAGACCGAACGGGTTAAAATATGTACAAACTGTTCCGGTTACATGACGATTGCCTCTCAGGCTATTCATCATAATGGCCTACGAAACAATATTTTTGCTGTTTCTATTCCCTTCGGAGCCTGCCGGAAGTGTCAGGACGAGGCATTTGTATCATATATGGAGGCCTGTGAGTCCAAAATGTACAATTTTATCTACCTGCAGGACAGAGTCGGTGATGTATATAAGGGATATAGTTTCCGTAATAAATCGGAGTGGGAAGAAACCTAATCGGAAAACCTATTGAGGTGGAAAACATGGGCATAATAAAAGTCCTTGACGAATTTACTGCTAATCAGATTGCCGCCGGCGAAGTGGTGGAACGCCCTGCTTCCGTGGTAAAGGAGCTGGTGGAAAACGCCATTGATGCCGGCAGTACGGTTATTCAGGTGGATATCCAGGATGGCGGAATAAAATCCATCATTATTAAGGATAACGGCCGGGGTTTGGCAAAGGATGATGCGGTGCTGGCCTTTCAGCGGCATGCTACCAGCAAGATTAATGTAGCGGCCGACCTGACAATGATAAGTACGTTGGGTTTTCGCGGCGAAGCCTTGCCCAGTATTGCCGCAGTAGCCGAAGTGGAAATAACCACCAAAACAGGTGACGGTATAGCCGGAACACAATTAATTGTGAAGGGCAGTGAAGTAATACAACACAGGGAAACCGGCTGTCCGGCAGGGACAACCGTAAAAGTAACCGAACTTTTTTATAATACCCCGGCTAGATTAAAACATATGAAATCCGCAACGGTAGAAGGCGGTCACTGTGGTGATGTGGTAACCAGGCTGGCGTTATCCCACCCGGCAATATCCTTCCGGTTCAGGCATAACCGGCGCGACGTTTTTCAAACAACCGGTCGGGGGGATTTGCGGGATACTATTGCCGCTCTGTTTGGTACTGAGTTAATCCGGGATATGCTGCCTGTTGCTGCCAGGGATAAGGCAGTTGCATTTCAGGGTTATCTTGGTAAACCGGCAGTCAGCAGGTCTAACCGCTATCACCAGTATATTTTTATCAATGGGCGGTATATTCGCAGCCGGTTAATTAGCGATGCTGTAGAAAAAGGATATCATACCATGCTAATGACCGGCCGGCGCCCGGTTCTTGTATTGGCTTTTGAAATCGACCCCTTTATGGTGGATGTCAATATTCATCCTACCAAACTGGAAGTTAAATTTCAGGAAGAAAAAGCCTTGGCGGATATAGTCACTGGTTCCGTACGGGACGCCCTTTTACAACAGACATTAATACAGCAGGAAGTTCCGGTTTTGGCCACAAAAGATTGCGATACCGGCAAAAAAGTGCGCACAGATGAAATAGACCCATATGTTCAGAATCGTTTTGAGTTTAGACGGCGGATGGAGGATCCACCCGGTGCTGGAACGGTAATCTGGCAAGAAAAGACACCCGCTGAGAGTCAGGCTGTCAGGGAGGTTGCCGGCGGTTACCGGCCTGAAGAATCGGTCCTGATCGCATTTCCTGATTTATATCCCCTGGGACAAATTGACCATACTTATATTGTAGCAGGTGGAGATGAAGGACTATATTTGGTGGACCAGCATGCAGCGCACGAACGAATCCTGTACGAAAAATTATTTGGCTGCTGTGGTAATAAAGATTTTATTCAATTGCTGCTATTGCCTGTGACACTCGAAATGGTACATCACGAAGCACAGCACCTGCTGGCAAACATTGTGACTTTTACGGAACTGGGTTTTCTGATTGAACACTTTGGAGGAGATACATTTTTATTGCGGGGAGTGCCTGATGTCATAAAAAAAGGGGAAGAAAAAAGAATATTTCTTGATTTGCTGGATTATTTTTCCCTTTATCAGCACAAAATAACAGGAAAAGAATTACGGGAACACCTGATTATTAATATGGCCTGTAAAGCAGCCATCAAAGCTAATCAGCGACTGACAGCAGAGGAAATAACCGCCCTGTTGACTGAACTGGCAGCAACAAATGCCCCTTTTACCTGTCCCCATGGCCGGCCGACAGTGATACATATGACCAATTATGAATTGCAAAAAAAATTCAAGCGGGTGTTGTAATATGATTGGGCTGGTGGTTACAACCGCTCAACGGGCCGGATTGGAATTGGTGCAGAAGGCGATAGGGCTGGCCGATAAATTAGATGTTCCCTATACCGACAGAAATAAAGCTTCACTGGAAATACTCAGCCGCGGCTGGCAGGTAAATGTGCTGGTAGTAGCCGCAGCAGAAATAAAACTAGTGACGCCGGCAGGCAGTTTCGCATTTCATCCTAGTATGAGTAAACCCCGCATTCGTAATTTGTCCAGAGGGGAAGGGGATGTGTTAATATCCGCTCTGGAGATAGGTCCCGGTTGTACTGTGCTTGATTGCACATTAGGGCTGGGGTCAGATGCGATTGTTATGTCATACATTGTTGGATCCACCGGTCAGGTAGTTGGCTTGGAATGTGTCCCGGTGCTGGCCGAAATAGTACGCCACGGCCTGGCTGCATATTGTGATGAGGACTATTGTCTGAACGAGGCAATGCGAAGGGTGCAGGTCTGTTGCAGGGACCATCGGGAATACTTACCGAATTTGCCCGATAACGCTTTTGATATAATATATTTTGACCCGATGTTCCGCCGGCCTATACACCGGTCCAGTTCTATGGAACCTTTGCGCAGGCTGGCCAACCCTGGCGCGCTAACATTAATATCTATTAAAGAAGCTGTAAGAGTTGCCGCCCGTCGGGTAGTATTAAAAGAAGCCGCTAACAGCAGTGAATTTGCCAGGCTGGGTTTTCAAAGGGTGATAGGTGGCCGGTACAGCCCGGTGGCTTATGGGATTATAGATAAGGGGGAGATGGAAGCATGATGTCGCCGCCATTGGTGGTTATTGTCGGACCAACGGCTGTTGGGAAGACGGCAGTAAGCATTCAGTTAGCGAAAAAGCTGACCGGTGAAATCATATCAGGCGATTCGATGCAGGTATACCGTTTTATGGATATTGGTACCGCCAAACCTACTGAACAGGAGAAGGACGGTATTTCCCATTATATGCTTGATTTGCTGGAACCCAATGAGGAATTTAGTGTAGCCTTGTTTCAGGAAAAGGTACAATACTATATTGCGGATATCCTGGCCCGGGGTAAATTACCGCTCCTGGTAGGCGGCACCGGATTATATGTGCGGTCGATAATAGACCACTATGACTTTTCCCCGGCTGCCATTGACCATAGTTACCGGAATGAATTATTACGACAGGCCGAATCATATGGAAATAAATATATACACGAAAAACTACGGGAAGTTGATCCGGAGACTGCTGGAAGATTGCATTATAATGATATAAGGCGTGTCATCAGAGCTTTGGAAGTTTTCCGGCAGACCGGGCGGACTATATCTTCGTTTCATTATAGAGACAGTAATTTACCGCCAAAATACAGGCTTGCCTATTTTGGACTAACAATGGAACGGCCAGGACTGTATGCGCGGATAGAACAAAGAGTGGATCAAATGATCAGCAACGGGTTAGTTGAAGAGGTGAAAAATTTATTAGACCGGGGTTACAGTCCCGATCTTACCTCCATGCAGGGATTAGGTTATAAAGAGATAATCGGTTACCTGCAGGGACAATATTCTCTAGTAGAAGCTATAGAACTATTAAAGCGGAATACCAGAAGATTTGCTAAAAGGCAGTTAACCTGGTTCCGTAGAGACCCCCGTATTGAATGGCTAAGTGTCGAAAACTACCGTAGTTCATCGGAAATTGCGAACGAAATAGCCGGTCAGGTAGAAGGACAATTAGCCGTTTTGTAGAATACAAAAGAAAAACAGAAACTGGAGGGACATTCTATGACCAAACCGCAAATTAATCTGCAGGACGCCTTTTTAAATCAGGTAAGGAAGGAAAATATTCATGTGACAATATATCTTGTTAACGGTTTTCAATTAAAAGGGTTGGTCCGGGGTTTTGACAATTTTACAGTAATCCTTGAGTTTGAAGGAAAACAACAAATGGTATACAAACATGCTATTTCAACTATTACTCCGTTTAAACCGGTAAATACATCTTTTACAGAACAGCGGACCGTATGATCAAATGTTATTGAAAAATTTTACCGCAAAAAATTGTCCTGCAAAGCAAAAAAAACCAGCCGGCAAGGCTGGTTTTTTTATGATTATTTTTTCACTTTGGCAACTTTATCTTTTAATGCTTTTCCTGCTTTGAAAACAGGTGCTTTGGAAGCAGGAATATTGATGGCTTTGCCGGTTTGCGGATTACGTCCCTTTCTTGCTTTTCTTTGCTTCACTTCGAAAGTTCCGAAACCGATAAATTGTGCTTTCTGACCTTTGGCCAGAGCCTCAGTAATGCTTTGGAACACGGCGTTTACTGCTTTCTCAACATCCTTCTTTTTCAGGGACTCCACTTTTTCTGCTACTTGAGCAATCAAATCAGTTTTGGTCAACAACAATACCTCCTTTTTTATGGTTACTGCAAAATATATTTATAAAAAAAAATCGATTATACCCCCTTTCGAGCTGGAGTAAAACAAGTAGGTTTAAAATCGTATGGAGTACGATTTCTCGAAAAAATTAAACCTGTCCCATTGTTGCCAAAGACAGGTGTTTTATTGCTTTTCGGCAACTGGCTATCCTACATCCCAGGACCCTATAGTTTTGCGTCCCCTTCTTACGAAGAGTTTGCCATTTTCCCAAAGTTTTCTTGTTGATTTTTGTATATATTTCTACATTGCGACAAAAAATCCTGCAAAAACATCCAAGGAAATGATATTTTTTATAATTATTAACACACTTTAAATATAATAGCGTATAAATATAACGAAGAAGTTTTTGTAAAAAGGCGGGGTGGCGGTATTTGGAAATTAAAATGGTAAGAAGCCGGACTGCCCGGCAACGAGCTATTTCTCTGCTTCCACAATTCGACAAAAAAACAGAACTGGTAGATCCGGTAATCCCAAATAAGGAAAAGCCGTTGAAAAAGGCAAACGAAATACTTGCCGAACTGGACGACATGATTGGGTTGGCTACAGTAAAGAAAAACATTCGGGAAATTCAGGCTTATGTTGAGATACAAAAGCGCCGACAGCAGGAAAAACTGGTTTCTGCGCCGCAGGTGCTGCATATGATTTTTAAAGGCAATCCCGGAACTGGCAAAACTACGGTGGCTCGAATAATAGGACGGTTATTTAAAGAAATCGGCGTGTTGGAGAAGGGGCATTTGGTAGAAGTAGAAAGGGCTGATCTGGTTGGCGAATACATTGGACATACAGCACAAAAGACCAGGGAACAGGTTAAGAAGGCGATAGGTGGAATCTTGTTTATTGATGAAGCATACTCATTAGCCCGGGGTGGAGAAAAAGATTTCGGCAAAGAGGCTATTGACTTACTGGTGAAGGAGATGGAGGACTATAAAGAAACACTTGTGCTGATTCTGGCCGGATACTGTGATGAAATGTTATATTTTTTGCGTTGTAATCCTGGTCTTAGATCCCGTTTTCCAATTCATATTGATTTTCCGGATTATACTATCCGGGAACTGTTGGAAATAGCTGCTCTGATGCTTAATAATCGACAGTATATATTAGATTCCGGGGCTCGGGAAGCCCTTAGAGCAAAGTTGGAAACAAAAACTGAGCCCGGCCACGAACATAGCGGTAATGCTAGGCTGGTACGGAATATAATTGAACAGGCAATTCGGCGTCAGGCTGTAAGGTTGGTTAATAAACCGGAAGTAACCAGGGAAGAGCTAATGATGATTAATAGAAAAGATATCGAGGAGGTTCAGGAAAACGGTCAACAAAATGCTACCTGGCAGTATAGTAAAAAATAGCAGGATTACCAAAATATTATATTTTCAACACAAAACACTTGTTCGGATCGGTTTTAAGTGGTATAATAAAACTGCAACCATACGGATGGGAATTTTCCATGTATGTACCGGGACATCTCTGCTCGGTTAATTAAGTTGACATAATAGTACCGGCAAATTAGAATAGATATGTCGGAAAGGTAGGTATATGTCTATGTGTCGCGTTCATGGCAACATCCGGGGCATAAGTAATAAGCATCTTAAACGATTGGAAAGTCTTGGGGAACGGAAGGTTCCCCGTGATATGCTGGTAACCGGTGATATTATTGATGAGCTGGTTAGTTTGACTGAAGCATTAAATCGTGAAATTGCTATATATATAACCAGAAACGGGAAAATCGTTGACCTATCTGTAGGAGACCATGCTATGGTCAGTTTGCCGGTTATAACCGTTCGACGCAGTCAGGAACGACTTTGCGGGGTACGATGCATTCATACCCATCCCGGTGGGGATGCCGTACTGAGTATGGTGGATTTAACTGCATTAAAAAGCCTGCATTTGGATGCTATGGTTAGTATTGGTGTGCAGCACGGGATAGCAGGAGAAGTTTATGCGGGTTTGTTGCAGGTAAAAAATGGCAACATATCAGGTGATTTTCAAATTATTGGTCCACTAACAGCAGATGAAGTTTACCATAACAATATTATGTCAACTATCACCGAGCTGGATAATGCCATAGTCCGTAAAGGACTTACTGAAAACAGTTTAATCGAAAAGGAAAAGGCTATTTTGGTTGGTTTGCAGTTAGCCTATCAAGACGATGATATTGCATTCCAGTCGCTACGGGAGCTGAGCCGGTTGGCGGATACTGCCGGTGTGGAAGTTGTGGCAGATGTCTTACAGAAACGCCAACGCCCTGATATTGCTTATTATATTGGTAAAGGAAAAGCGGAAGAACTTAGTTTATTGGGTCAGGTTAATGAAGCGGTGGTAATTATTTTTGATCACGAATTGTCGCCGGCACAATTAAGGAACTTGGAAACAGTTACCGGAGCTAAAATTATTGACCGCACAGCGTTGATTTTAGATATTTTTGCGCAGCGAGCCAAAACTATGGAAGGTAAACTGCAGGTGGAACTGGCCCAGTTAAACTATTTGTTGCCCAGGCTTACCGGTCAGGGCCAGGTGCTTTCCCGCTTAGGGGGCGGTATCGGCACTAGAGGTCCCGGAGAAACAAAGCTGGAAATGGATCGGCGACGTATCCGTAAAAGAATTGCAGACCTTAATAATAGTCTTACAGAGGTCAAAAAAAACAGGCAACTGCAAAGGGAAAACAGGAAATCAGTGCCATTGCCAACAGTTGCATTAGTAGGTTACACCAATGCCGGCAAAAGCTCGCTTCTGAACAGTCTTACTAATGCCAATGTACTTGCCGAGGACAAGCTGTTTGCTACTCTTGACCCTACTACCCGTAAATTGGAACTGCCGGATAATAATGAAGTGTTGTTAACTGACACCGTTGGTTTTATCAATAAATTGCCGCATCACCTGATTGCAGCTTTTCGGGCAACTCTGGAAGAGGTATTAGATGCGGATATTCTCGTTCATGTAGTTGATGCCGATCATCCTGCAATGTTTGAACAGACTGATGCTGTAAACAGTGTATTAGCCAGGTTGGGTGTATGTGAGAAGCCTACTTTGACAGTTTTAAATAAGGTGGATTTGTTGCCTGGAGAACAGGCCAAAACAATATTATTAAAAAGATTAGAAAATGCCATTGCTGTTTCGGCAAAAGAAAAAACCGGTTTTGATGAATTAAAAACAGCAATTCTGCGCTTGCTTCCGGTTAAACGACGGCAGGTATTATTGGCAGTACCTTACGGACGCACCAACATTGTAGCTCTTGTGCACGAAAAAGGAACGGTTATCAACGAGAAGTATGATCCCGATGCTGTCAAAATTACAGCTCTGGTTGATGATACCGTTTTTAATAGTGTTAAGGAATTTCAATGTTCTGCCGGAGAGGAGTAAATACATGTTAGAAATAGACGCAGAACTTTGGGAAAAGGCGGAGGAGTTGGATGAACAACTTAGCTCCGTTTATAGGAAAATTGATAAACTGGCCGCCAAAAACCATGAGCGAGTGCTGCAAGCATTTCTTAAAGCGCAGATAAGCGACCGGCATTTGCAGGGTACCACCGGTTACGGATATTCGGACATCGGCCGGCAGGGTATAGAAGAGGTGTTTGCCCATGTTTTCAATACTGAAGCAGCTTTGGTCAGGGGACAAATCGTTTCGGGTACCCATGCCATAGCATTAGTATTGTTTGGGATTTTAAGACCGGGTGACGAACTTCTGTCCATAACTGGCGAACCATATGACACACTACAGGAAATGATTGGAATCAGAACCGGGGCACTCGGCTCATTAAGAGATTTCGGCATTACTTATCGGCAGGTTGATCTTACTGCCGCGGGGCAATTGGACTGGCCGGCGATAAAACAAGCCGTTACGGCTAAAACGCGGCTGGTTTTAATTCAACGCTCCCGCGGTTACGCCTGGCGCTCAGCACTCACGGTTGAGGATATTGGTCGAATCTGTGCGGAGCTAAAAAGAATTAACTCCAATATTGTTACTTTTGTAGATAATTGTTATGGCGAATTAGTAGAAAATATGGAACCCACAGAAGTAGGGGCCGATTTGGCCGCCGGTTCGCTGATAAAGAACTTAGGTGGCGGGTTAGCACCTACCGGCGGTTATGTAGCCGGCAAAGAAGAGTATGTTGCAATGGCGGCCAATCGATTAACTTCTCCCGGCATAGGGGCGGCAGTTGGGGCAACGCTGGATTTGAACCGGTGGTTACTGCAGGGAATATATATGGCACCGTTGGCCGTCCGGGAGGCGCTAAAGGGCGCTGTTTTTACATCTGCACTGTTTGCCGACCTCGGTTACGAAGTATCACCGGCCAGCAAAGAAGATAGAGGTGATCTTATTCAGGGGATAAAACTTGGCAGTCCGGAGTTGATGGTTGCGTTTTGTCGGGGGCTACAGCAATCTTCACCGGTTGACAGTCAAGTTATACCTGAACCATGGGGGATGCCGGGATATGATGATTATGTGGTGATGGCCGGGGGGACATTTACCCAAGGCTCAACAATAGAGTTAAGCGCTGACGGTCCCATCAGAAAACCTTATGCTATTTACCTGCAAGGCGGACTGTCAACA